>DALYUA010000372.1:0-3643 GCA_031993245.1 Buttiauxella sp.
AATTATTTTGCTGTCTAACCCGGTACAGCTTTTCCAGATCACGGCAATCAACAGCGCGACGTCGCTTACCGTTACACCTGCAGCGTCTCCAGCGCTGAGCGGGCAGAAATATGGCATTCTGGTTACTGACGGCCTTTCAGTCGATGGGCTGGCACAAAGTATTTCGCAACTGATCAACGAATACGATGAGAACATTGGTGCGTGGGAAAGTTTTGCCAGTACGTCAGCGAATCAAAACGTAACTGTGACGATTAACGGAGTGAGCGTAACGATTCCTGCTATCGGGAAACTTCTGCAAAAGGGGTCGAATGGCGCGCTCCCGGTCAATCAGGGCGGTACCGGGGCAACGAACAAAGAAGACGCTCGCACAAACCTCGGTTTAGGAAACAGCGCTCCGCTGAATGTGGTCACATCACTAACTTCCGCTAAAGCGGGTGAAATCCCGATGTCGGGCTGGATGGGGTTGGGTTTGCCGACGATTTTCAGCGGCGCTGGAGATATCGCACCGCTTTATTCCAATTTTGTCGGAGGATGTTTGTTCACCGTGAGCGGGGATTCTGCCTATATGCCGAACTGGTGGCATCCAATTTCTACGCCAGTGTGGGGTTGTGGTATTTGCGTCAAACGTACAAATGAGCAGATGCTTGAGATGCTTATAAGCCGTGATGGTAAAGCCGGATTTCGGATGCGTAGCTCAGCTACTTCATCAACAGTACAGGCAGAATTTTACACAACCCTGAATACGACAAAAGCATCAGATGGCACGCTGAAAGCAGCATCGCCGGTTGCCAGAATTATCAATTCCCGCGAAGAAACAGAGCGCACTGATGTATGTGAAGAGGGATTCGTCTGGGCGGGCGCCGGGACAGCTAATGCCGAAGCTGAAGGCATCAATATTTCCCGTCTTGATACCGGCGTTTACGTCCTCACTGGCTCAGCCGGGCTGGCTTCAGAAGGCTGGCAACTTTTACCGCCAATGGACCCCGGCGGTATGGGCGAATTAGGCGTGGTTGAAGCTGATGAAACGGAAAGCGGCGGTATCACTGTCCGACTGTATAAACGCCGGTACGTGATGGGCGATGATGGCGACATTGTTAAAACGAAGGGCGTTCCGATGGATGTCCCGGCTAATAGCTGGATCGACATCCGTCTTGATATGCCGGAAAGCAGTATCTGGAACCAAAGACAGGCGACTGCACAAACAAAAATGGAAGAAACCGGGCGGGTCAGCCAGCAAGATCAGCCGGATGCTCAGTCTTAACAATAAAAGGTAACAGGCCTCGTCCATCCCGGTACCAGGGGCGGGGCAGGTTGTATTTCGCAGGCCGGGACATACAGCAGCCCTGATACATGAAGCGCGAAATCCCTTCGCCGCGTTACACGACGCGTTATTCCGATCTGCTGGTTGTGCGCTAACTTCGTTATTTCATTCTCCAAAACCCACTTTCAATGGTATGAATTTAAACAAAATTATCTTTTAGAAAACACAATGAAAGTTAGCTTATAAATGGAGGCTAATGTAATGATTATTATGAATAAATAGGCATTTCGCCCCGTCTCTGAACTCAGAAGGAGGTGAAAGAAGGCGGCTATTAAATCATTTTTTCCGTCCCTGCCAAACGTCTGCGCCGGTACTTCGGGAAAACTTCATTTTTTAATGATTTTTGTCAAACAAGCAGGTGCCGGGGGTTAGCCATTACGGAGTATGGCGGGCGGCCATTATTGTTTCTGTTTCCTTTGCAACACTGGCAGGCTAAATGCTTTAATGCCAAAATTATTTTTTTCTCCGCAGTCAGGATAGACGATGAAGAAAGTTGCAGTTTTAGCGGCGTTGCTGGCCCTGAGTGGTTGTGTGCAGGTCGATGATTATCGTGAAGTGGTGAAGGCTCCGGCACCCGCCGGGCTTGCGGGTTACTGGCAGTCCGAAGGGCCGCAAAGCGAGATGGTGAGTCCGGAAGCCATCGCCACGCTTGTGGTCACGCCAGAAGGGGATACGCTCGATTGCCGCCAGTGGCAGCGTGTTATTGCTCTGCCGGGCAAACTGATGCTTCGTTCTGATTCGCTGTATAACGTTACAGCAAAGCGTGAGGTTTATGACGTAGAGCTTGAGGGGAATACGCTGGAGTATGCCGGCATGACGCTGAAACGCGTGGATCGTCCGACTAAGGAATGTGCTGATTACCTCGAAAAGCATCCACTCGCCACACCGCTTCGCTAACGTTCTTTTCCCCTGAGGCAGCAATGATGCCCAGGGGAAAAGTTCTTATCCTGTCCCGCCGCCTATTGCTTTCGCTCGCGCCGTAACGCCAGTAAAGGGTTAACGGTAATACCGTGCACTATCACGCTTGCCACTACCAGCGTCAGCGCGCAGTCCATCATATAGTTTGCCTCGTCGCCGCGCATACCGTGCGTCCAGGCATAAGCGATATAGTTCAGGCTTCCTATGCCGCGTATACCGAGCCAGCTAATAGCCATTCGCTGATATCCGGGCGTTGAGACTCCCCACGTTACCGCGTATACCGCCAGCGGGCGAATGATAACAAATAACAGTGCCGCCATAATAAGCCCGTCGGGCTGCCAGTGCTGAGCAAGAGTAATGCCCAGAATGATAATCAGCACGGCGGCGAAAAGCCGCTCGACGGTATCGCCAAAAGAGAGGGCATCGCCGATCACCAGCCCCATTGCTTTTACGCGGGTTGTTTCTGCAAATTCGTGTCTTTGGTGCGGATTAACTATAATTTCCGCCGGCAGCACGTCACCGTCTTCCTCCTCGCTTTCTTCCGGAAAATACCGCTGAACTCTAATTTCCGCGCTTCTTAACCCAACCCCCGCAGCAAAAGCGGCGAGGAAACCCGAAGCGCCAAGCGAAAGCGCAATGGCGTAGCTAAGCGCTATCAGCGACAGGGCAATAAAATCACTCGGAGCAAACTCGCGCTGGGTATAGCGAAAATGGGTAGCCAGCAGCCCGACGGCGTACCCCAGCAGGTAGCCGGTGAAGACGCCTGCGACCAGCGCCCATATCACTTCTATCGTAAACCAGTGGGTAAGAGCGGAGGTGGTTACCCCGTCGCCGCTTTCAAAAAACATCAGCGCCAGCACCAGCAGAGGTAAGGCGGTGCCGTCATTCAGCCCCGCTTCGGTGGAAAGCGACAGGCGCAGGCTGTCGTCATCGCGTGCGTCGTTGATCGCAATCAGGCTGGCCAGCACCGGATCGGTCGGGGCGATGATCGCCGCGAAGGCCAGTGAAACGGGCCAGCTCATCCCCAGAAGGTAATGGGCGGCAATCATGATGCTGCCCACGGTCAGTAACATAGTGGGGCCAGCCAGCAACACGCCCATTTTCCAGCCTGTCGACCTGAACGGTATGCGGATTTTTAGCCCGGTCATAAACAGTGACGCCGCCATCGCCACTTCGGAAACGTGGGCGATGATGGTGGAATATTTGACGATATCAATATTGAGCAGGTTCAGGACCCACGGGCCGCAGACAATGCCAACCAGCAGATAAAGCCCAAAAAGAGGAACGACGCTGCGGCTGATCCAGCCATAGCTTAACGACATGACTAACAGCAAAGCACCAGACGCGGCGGTCCAGGTTATAAAATTCATCTACAGCCTTCTTATTAATTCATTTCAGTAGCCA
>DALYUA010000373.1:0-3268 GCA_031993245.1 Buttiauxella sp.
GTTCCCGGCGGTATTTTCAATAATCCAGGCGGCCGCGTCGTCGTTTTCGTCGAAATTGATCGGTATCGCGCCATAGCGCTGCTGGGCGAAAGCAAGCCGGTAGGGATGATGATCGATAATAAATATTTTCTCGGCACCTGACAGGCGGGCGCATGCCGCGCACAGTAATCCTACTGGCCCGGCGCCGAAAATGGCCACGCTGGAACCTTGTTTAATCTCAGCGTTTTTAACCGCCTGCCAGGCAGTTGGAAGAATATCAGAGAGGAATAAAACTTTTTCATCAGCAAGGGTGGAGGGGACTTTAAACGGGCCTGCGTTAGCTTTTGGCACCCGGACATATTCAGCCTGGCCGCCAGGTATCCCGCCATAAAGATCGCTGTAACCAAATAAAGCGGCAGGAGGAGAAATCGATTTGCGGTTAAGCGCCGAACCTTTACCCGTGTTGGTCGTTTCACAGGCCGCATACTGATGCAAATGACAGAAAAAACAGTCTCCGCAGGCGATAACGAAAGGAATAACGACCCTGTCACCTTTATTCACCGCCGTTACGCCAGAACCTGCTTCAACGACTTCGCCCATAAACTCATGACCAAAAATATCACCGTGATGGGTGCCCGGAATTTTTCCGTGGTACAGATGTAAATCTGAACCACAAATCGCCGTAGCGGTGACTTTGAGAATAATATCGTCAGGCGCTTCAATAATGGGGTCGGGCATGTTATCGACACTGACATGCTTAGGTCCATGATAAGTAAGTGCTTTCATAAGCTAGCTCCATCCTCGCGATCGTAGGTGATTAACTGAACGACCTTAAAAAGGTAGCCTGGATTTTATTGGCGCGGGTGCCATAAAGCTTATTCAGGCGAATAAAGAAACATTTCCGGCAAAACGGATGGGGATGGCTTATTACTTGTCGGGGCGAAAAGTATATTTTGAGCGAGCTGAACGCTTATGCGGCGGTATTTCTGAGTATTGAACAACCTATTATTGAGACTCGCCAGCAACAGCATTTCAGGACGAAGTTCTCGACAGAAGGGATATATCTGAAAGAGGTGGCGAGCCCGTCGGTGACTTCACCAGCGGGCTTTTCAGTTAATTTAACGAAGCATTAATCGTCTTCATCATCGTCTAATTCGACGGGCGTCTGGTATTCATCAGGCTTGATGACCAGAAGGTCGCAGCGTAAATGATCGATAACCTGCTCGACGGTATTGCCAAGAAAAGCGGCGGAAAGGCCGGTGCGTCCTACCGTTCCCAGCACAACGATCCCTGCCTGGAGATGCTCGGCCAGATCCGGAATAACTTCCTCCGGCAAGCCTTTTTCAACATGCGTCATTTTCTCATCGATGCCAAACCGCTGACGGATGGCCTTCATGGCTACCAGGTGCTGGCCACGAATGGCGTCGTTATAAACGCTCGGGTCAAAATCAGGCAGTTCGATGGCAATATTGATAGGCGTAACGGGGTAGGCGCCCACCAGATGAACTTCCGTGTGGTTGATATCATCCGCCAGGCGAAGGGTCTCCTTAACTAACTTTTCATTAAGGGCGTTGTGATATTGCTCTTCGCTTGCAAGGTTTACGGCAACCAGCGCTTTACCGCCTTCCGGCCAGGGTTTCTCGTTCACCATCCAGACCGGGCAAGGGCATTTGCGCAGCAGATGCCAGTCGGTTGGCGTGAAAATTACCGCTTCAAGTTTATCGTGCTGGTGGGTCATTTTTAACAGCAGATCGTGACCGCCGCCGATCACTTCCTGGATAATCGCCTCGAAAGGCCGGTTATGCCAGACCACTTTAATTTCAATGGGGACGCCGGCTTCGATGTAATACTGCGCCTGCTCTTTAATCCAGGCCGCGCGCTGGCTGATAACGCCTTTACGCATAGCAGTGCGTTCATCCGGCGACAGAAGGGTGGTCATTTCATAAGAGAAGTCGTAGATCGGCAAAAATGCCTTAATTCTGCCGCCAATCCGTTGATGCAAATAAACAGCACGCCGCAGGGCAGGTTGATCGTCCTGATTGGGATCAATCGCGACTAGCATGTTTTGATACTTTGCCATACAGGTCTCCTTACAACTGCTTAACCACAGTCTGTTAAGTAAGATTAACCTATAAGGAGAGAATGAAACAGGCGAGAAGCCGTTGCCGGATCAAAAACATAGAAAAAAATTAGCGATCCGGCAAAGGTTAGTCTTTATCAGGCGACGTTACGCGATTGCCCGGCAAGTTCGGCAAGAAGGTCGATATTTTCAATAGTAATGTACTTGCCCTTAACGGCCAGCATACCGCTTTTCTGGAAACGACCCAGCAGGCGGCTGATGGTTTCCACGGTCAGGCCCAGGTAGTTACCGATGTCGCCACGGGTCATGGTCAGGCGGAATTCTCGGGGCGAAAATCCGCGCTGCGCGAAACGACGCGAAAGATTATAGACAAACGCGGCCAGACGCTCTTCAGCATTCTTTTTAGAAAGTAGCAGAATCATGTCCTGATCGCCTTTGATTTCGCCGCTCATTAAACGCATCATCTGCTGGCGCAGACTTGGCATTTTACCGGATAAATCATCCAGCGTTTCGAACGGAATTTCGCACACCATGGAGGTTTCGAGCGCCTGGGCAAAGCTCGGGTGATGCCCGGTGCCGATGGCATCAAAACCGACCAGATCGCCCGCCAGATGGAAGCCGGTTATCTGCTCGTCACCCTGTTCGGTGATGGTGTAGCTTTTGATGGTCCCTGAACGAATGGCGTACAGCGATTTCAGTTCGTCACCCGCTTTAAACAGGGTCTGCCCCTTCTGGATAGGCTTTTTACGCTCGATGATATTATCAAGCTGATCAAGCTCATGCTCGTTGAGCGTAAAAGGGATGCATAATTGGCTAATGCTGCAATCCTGACAATGGATAGCACAACCGCCAGACTGAATGCGTCGGATAATTCGCTTTTCAGGGATCATAGATATGCTCAGGCCGTAATTGATATTGGTCAATTTTAACATCTTTTTGCTGGGCACGTAAGTATGGTGAAACACCATTCAGAATATAATGGTATTTAAAATAAGATTTTTCTCGTTATCCGATTGATAAAAAAGAAGATACCTAATCAATCTTATGATCCAGGATCGCATTTATGGCTTACTTATCGCTTCGAAAACTTCGACTAACTAAAGCAATAGATAGCCTTCATGCCGCAAAAGCCACTCTTTACGGCTCACGCCACCGGCATAGCCTGTCATGGTGCCGTTACGCCCGATAACGCGATGGCAGGGCACCACA
>DALYUA010000373.1:3278-3631 GCA_031993245.1 Buttiauxella sp.
AATGCTGACCGGATTAGAACCATTTGCTGCCCCGACGGCCCGTGCTGCCCCTGCGCGGCAAAGCTGCTCTGCCAGTTGCCCATAATGCATAACGTGACCGCAAGGAATGGCACGCAGCGCCTGCCATACTTCACGCTGGAACGGGGTGCCGGCGGTGGCCGTCGGCAGCGTTTGAATAATGTTCAAATCACCGTCAAAATAGTCGCGCAGTTTGTCGCTCATCCCGCCAGGATTTTGACTGCCGATGCGCAGGTAGCCTTCCGCGCGATAGTGGATATCCAGTAGCTGTACCATACGGTCGCTGTGCTCTTCCCACTCCACGGCCCGCAGCCTGAACTGCTCATCGCAGAGTA
>DALYUA010000374.1:0-3629 GCA_031993245.1 Buttiauxella sp.
GGTGCCCGAACTCAACGCCGTTCCCGGGAAATATATCCATTCGCCCTGGCTGTGGGCCGATAAACAGCAGCAGACGCTGGACTATCCGCGCCCGATTGTTGACCATAGGCAGGCCCGTACTGAGACACTTGCCGCCTATCAGGCGGCCCGAAAACCGGAAGACGAACAAAATGCAAAATAGTGAACTGGAACGCCTGATCAACGAGAAGCTCAACAGCGCGGCGATAAGCGACTATGCGCCTAACGGTCTGCAGGTTGAGGGACGGGAAGAGATTCATAAAATCATAACCGGTGTTACGGCAAGCCAGGCACTGCTTGATGAGGCAGTACGTCAGAATGCCGACGCGGTGATTGTGCACCACGGCTATTTCTGGAAAGGGGAGTCGCCGGTTATTCGCGGCATGAAGCGTAACCGCCTGAAAACGCTGCTGGTAAACGACATCAACCTTTACGGCTGGCATCTGCCGCTGGACGCGCATCCGCAACTCGGCAATAACGCGCAGTTAGGTTCGTTGCTGGGCATCGAAACCAAAGGTGAAATAGAGCCGCTGGTGCCGTGGGGTGAATTTTCAACGCCGCTTTCCGGCGTGGAGCTTGCTTCATGGATTGAGATGCGGCTTGGGCGCACGCCGCTGTGGTGCGGCGATACCGGGCCGGATCAAATTCGTCGCATCGCCTGGTGCACCGGCGGTGGACAAAGCTTTATTGATAGCGCCGCACGTTTTGGCGTGGATGCATTTATTACTGGCGAAGTATCCGAGCAAACCATTCACTCTGCACGTGAACAGGGCCTGCATTTTTATGCCGCAGGGCACCACGCGACTGAACGCGGCGGCATCCAGGCATTGAGCGACTGGCTTAACAGCGAAACGGATTTGGACGTAACCTTTATTGATATCCCTAATCCGGCATAACCCGATATTCAGGAGGAAAAGTGCAGAGAGCTCGGTGTTATTTATTAGGCGAAAGCGCGGTGGTTCTGGAGCTGGAGCCGCCGGTATCCCTTGAGAGCCAGCAACGTATCTGGGGGCTGACCCGCAGGCTGGAAGAAGCCGATGCGGTACGGGAAGTGATCCCGGGCATGAATAACATTACGGTCGTACTGCGCGAGCCACAGAGCCTGGCGCTGGACGGCATCGAACGGATCCAGCGCTGGTGGGAAGAAAGCGAAGCGATGATCCCTCAATCACGCCGCATTGAGATCCCGGTGATCTACGGCGGCGAAGTCGGGCCGGATCTTAGCGTGGTTGCAGAGCATAACGGCCTTACGCCCCGTCAGGTGGTGGAGCAGCATGCCTGCGCCGAATATATAGTTTATTTCCTCGGTTTTCAGCCGGGCTTTGCTTACCTCGGCAAGCTTGCGCCGACGTTACATACGCCGCGCCGTGCCGAGCCGCGTTTGCTGGTGCCTGCAGGTTCTGTCGGCATCGGCGGCAGCCAGACGGGAATCTACCCCCTTGCGACACCCGGCGGCTGGCAGATTATCGGCCACACATCGGTAAAACTTTTTAACCCTGCGATTGAACCGCCAGCGCTCTTAGCGCCGGGCGATACCGTGCGTTTTGTGCCTCAGAAGGAGGGTGTGTGCTGAAGATTATTCGTGCCGGGATGCACACTTCTGTGCAGGATAGCGGGCGTTATGGCTATCGCCAGCTGGGCGTTAGCCGCTGCGGCGCGCTGGACGAGCCAGCTTTACGCATCGCCAATTTGCTGGTGGGAAATGAACCCGAAAGCGCGGCGTTAGAAATTACGCTCGGTCAGTGCGTCATTGAGTTTACGCAGGATGGCTGGTTTGCTTTAACAGGCGCTGGCTGTCATGCGGAGCTGGATGGACATGCTGTCTGGACGGGATGGCGATTGCCGGTGAAAGCCGGGCAGCAGCTCAGCCTTAAATCTCCCCAAAGGGGCATGCGCAGCTATGTCGCCGTGGCGGGCGGGCTGGATATCCCTTTGTTGATGGGGTCAGCAAGCACGGATTTAAAAGCGCAGATTGGCGGGTTTTCAGGGCGACTGTTGCAGGATGGCGATATGATTCCGCTTTTACCTTCAACGCGTCATTTCCGCGAGGCGCGCGGTGTAAAACAGCTCCTGTGGGGTAACCGCATTCGTGCGCTTCCGGGGCCTGAATACCACGAGTTTAGTCGTTCCGCGCAGGAAAACTTCTGGCGTCTGCCCTGGCAACTAAGCCCGCAAAGTAACCGTATGGGCTATCGTTTCCAGGGGCAGCGCTTAGAACGCAATACGGACAGGGAGCTGTTATCCCATGGTTTATTGCCGGGTGTCGTACAGGTGCCGCATAACGGACAGCCAATCGTTCTGATGAACGATGCGCAGACAACCGGCGGCTACCCGCGAATCGCCTGCGTGATTGAGGCAGATATGTATCACCTGGCGCAGCTGCGTCTGGGCGAGCCCGTCCACTTCGTGCAGTGCACGCTGGAAGAAGCGCTTAAGGCACGTCACGAGCGGCAGATCTACCTTGAGCAACTGGCCTGGCGGCTGAATGATGGTGATTGATTTAACCCAGAGGTTATGATGCCTGAAGGACCGGAAATAAGACGTGCGGCGGACGCGCTTGAAGCTGCCGTTTTAGATAAACCTTTAACCGATGTCTGGTTTGCTTTTCCCGAATTAAAAATCTTTGAACAGGCGTTGATCGGGCAAAAAATTGAGCGAATAGAAACGCGCGGAAAAGCGTTGCTGACGCGTTTCTCCAACGGCAATACTTTATACAGCCACAATCAGCTTTATGGCGTGTGGCGCGTGGTGAGTTCAGGAGAAATACCGCAAACCACACGCGTGCTGCGCGTGAAACTGCAGACGGCGGACAAAGCTATTTTGCTCTACAGCGCCTCCGATATTGTCATGCTCGATGATGAACAACTGCTGCAGCATCCCTTTTTGCTGCGCGTCGGGCCGGATGTGCTGGATTTAACGCTGACGGCGCAGCAGGTGAAAGAGCGCCTCCTGTCGGCGAGATTTCGTAAGCGGCAGTTCAGCGGCCTGCTGTTGGATCAGGCTTTCCTTGCGGGATTAGGCAACTATCTGCGGGTTGAGATCCTCTGGCACGTTGGGCTCGCCCCGCATCACAAAGCGCAGGATCTCACCGAAGAGCAGCTCGACAGGCTTGCAAACGCGCTGCTGGATATCCCACGACTTTCGTACAATACGCGCGGCAGCGTCGATGAAAATAAACATCACGGTGCGATTTTTAGCTTTAAGGTATTTCATCGGGCAGGGAAGAAGTGCGGGCGTTGCGGCGGAGTAATAGAGAAAACGATGCTTTCTTCGCGGCCTTTTTACTGGTGTCCGGGTTGCCAGCTATAGCGAAAAAAAACGCGCCATCCGGCGCGTTTTTTGTTTCATGCAGCAAGCTTATTTTTGCAAATCAGATTTGAAATCACGCTGCTCATAGCCGGTGTACAGCTGGCGTGGACGGGCGATTTTGATGCCGTCGTCGTGCATTTCATTCCAGTGTGCAATCCAGCCCACGGTACGCGCCATCGCGAAGATTACGGTAAACATGGAAGAAGGAATGCCCATTGCTTTCAGGATGATGCCGGAGTAGAAGTCCACGTTCGGGTAGAGTTTCTTCTCGATGAAGTACGGGTCGTTGAGCGCGATGTGCT
>DALYUA010000375.1:0-3626 GCA_031993245.1 Buttiauxella sp.
CCAGCGAAGCCCTGCTCCAGTTCAACCCGGAAGATCCGTACGAAATCCGCGATCGTGGTCTTATCTACGCGCAGCTTGATTGCGAACACGTGGCGCTCAACGATCTAAGCTATTTCGTGGAGCAGTGCCCGGAAGATCCGATTAGCGAAATGATTAAAGCGCAAATTAACTCGATTTCGCATAAGCAGGTTATCCTGCATTAATGCAAAATATTTGATTCACACCTGATAAGGCGATCTGAAAGATGGAACAAAAAGTGGTTAGCATTGGCGATATCAACGTCGCAAACGATCTGCCGTTTGTGCTGTTTGGCGGCATGAACGTGCTGGAATCGCGCGATCTCGCGATGCGTATCTGTGAGCATTACGTCACCGTTACGCAGAAGCTGGGCATCCCTTACGTGTTCAAGGCATCGTTTGATAAAGCCAACCGTTCATCCATTCACTCTTACCGTGGTCCGGGTCTTGAAGAAGGGATGAAGATTTTCCAGGAGTTGAAGCAAACTTTCGGCGTGAAAATCATCACCGACGTTCATGAAGCAAGCCAGGCGCAGCCAGTTGCCGACGTAGTAGACGTGATTCAGCTGCCGGCCTTCCTTGCCCGTCAGACCGACCTGGTTGAAGCGATGGCGAAAACAGGCGCTGTGATCAACGTGAAAAAACCGCAGTTCGTAAGCCCGGGCCAGATGGGCAACATCGTTGATAAATTCCATGAAGGCGGCAACGATCAGATTATTCTGTGCGATCGCGGGGCGAACTTCGGTTACGACAACCTGGTCGTCGACATGTTGGGTTTCAGCGTAATGAAACAGGTTTCTAACGGCGCGCCGGTTATTTTTGACGTGACCCACGCTCTGCAATGTCGCGACCCGTTTGGCGCAGCGTCCAGCGGTCGTCGTGCTCAGGTTACCGAACTGGCCCGCGCTGGTATGGCGACCGGGCTTGCAGGCCTGTTTATTGAAGCGCACCCGGATCCGGAGCACGCGCGCTGCGACGGCCCGTCCGCGTTGCCGCTGGCGAAACTTGAGCCGTTCCTGAAGCAGATCAAAGCGATTGACGATCTGGTGAAAGGCTTCGAGCCGCTGGATACCAGCCACTAAGCTTCTTTATCCGCTAAATGCAAAAAGCCCATATCTTTTGATAAGGGCTTTTTTTATATCTGACAAAATCAGGCAAATATCGTCATCAGATAAGCGGCGAAGAGCGCGAGGTGCGCGGTGCCGTTAAGCACATTAGTACGCCCGGTTGAGAACGAAATCTGGCATAGCACCAGCGAGGTAAGCATAACCACCATTTCCGGCTTGCCAAGGCCGAAAATCAGCTCATTACCCGTCAGCATCGCAATCAGCGTTACCGCAGGAACCGTCAGGGAAATTGTCGCCAGCACCGAGCCGAAGAACAGGTTCATGGCGCGCTGCACCTGGTTGCTCAGCACCGCTTTCAGCGCACCCAGTCCTTCCGGTGAGAGGATCAGCAGTGCGACAAGGAAGCCCGTAAACTGTGGCGGCGCATTAAGCGTGCTCAGCAACGACTCCAGCGGGCCGGCATTCATTTTCGTTACGGCAATAACGGCGACCAGATGCGCGATCAGCCAGATAGCATGCCAGGTGCTGCTGTGTGCGGATGGTTTACCGTGATGCGGGTTATCGTCATCCGCCTCATCTTCGTGCTCGTAGACGAACAGGCTCTGGTGCGTTTTGGTCTGAATCAGCAGAAAGACGCCATACATCGCAGCGGAAATTCCGGCCACCATCAGGGACTGGCCAACGCTGAAATTGCTTTCCGGCAGGGCGACAGGAAACACCAGAACGATCACCGCCAGCGGGAACAGCGCTATCAGGTATTGTTTAATGCCGAACAGATTCATGTACTGGGTAGCGAATTTACGTCCGCCCAGCAGCAGCGAGAAGCCCACCAGACCGCCGGTAACGATCATAATAATGGAGTAAAGCGTATCGCGCATCAGCGTGGGCGCGGCATCGCCGGTGGCCATCAGAGCGGAAATTAAGCTGACTTCAAGGATAACCACGGAAAGGCTGAGAATTAAAGAGCCGTAAGGCTCACCTAAACGGTGTGCCAGCACATCGGCATGGCGTACTACGCTAAAGGCGCTGCTTAAAATAGCCACTAACGCCAGAATGTTAATTGCGACTACCACCGGCAACGACTGGCTGGAGCCCCATACCGCCAGTACAGCCAGTGCCAGCAGCGGGAAAATGAGGGAACTCTCCTTATGGCGGGTTTTCACCGCCTCTTGTGATGTTTTTGGCATTATGATTCTCCATCTGCCCAAGTAATAGGATATTTCTTCATTGTTATTACAATTTTTGAGCGTAATAAAATAGCAAAAAATGACGTACTGGCGGAGAAATTTACTTAATTTTACGGCTTTTGAGTAATTGTGGTGCTAATGCTGCAAAAACATGTTTTATTGGTTTTTAACATCTATAAATCAACAGCTTGTATTAATTTTAATTCAATTTTTTCGAAAGGTTGGCGGCGTTGGGTTCTTTGTTTCACACTTAAGAGTCATCCATTAAGGAGAGTAATCTATGCCTTATAAAAGCAAAAGCGATCTGCCGGACAATGTAAAAAATGTTTTGCCTGCCCATGCGCAGGATATCTACAAAGAGGCGTTTAACAGCGCCTGGGATGAGTATAAGGATAAAGATGACCGCAAAGGGGATGCCAGCCGGGAAGAAACGGCCCACAAAGTCGCCTGGGCTGCCGTGAAGCATCAGTACCAGAAAGGCGATGATGATAAATGGCATAAGAAAAAGTAACCCTGCACAGCATAAAGAGAGCGGTCTACCTCGTTCACCTCTCCGCCGTCTGGCAAGTAAAATGACTCTTTACAGTTTTGTGATGGTCATCAAACTTGCCAGCGCCTCGCTAATTGCTTATCGTCACCGTTATGCTGCTTTATAAGTGAGCAGTTAAAAAGCCGGGAAGGCGCAGTTGGCGTAGTCACAAGGAAGTATGCGGTGGCGGAGGTGCAGGATGTTAACGCGTGATTTCTTAATGAATGCGGATTGTAAGACGGCTTTTGGTTCTATCGAGGAATCTTTATTGTGGACGCCTGAACAGCGTTCAGCTTCCCTTGCGGCGACCCTTGCCTGTCGGCCAGATTCAGGTCCCGTCTGGCTATTTGGGTATGGCTCCTTGATGTGGAATCCGGCTTTTGATTTTGCTGAATCAGCCCCAGCCACGCTGGTGGGCTGGCACCGGGCGTTCTGCCTGCGTCTTACCGCCGGGCGCGGCACGGCCTGTCAGCCCGGGAGAATGCTCGCCCTTAAAGAAGGTGGGAGAACAACCGGCCTTGCCTATCGCCTGCCCGAAGCGTTACTTGAAGAAGAGCTGGCGCTGGTATGGAAGCGTGAAATGATAACCGGCTGCTATCTGCCCACCTGGTGCAGGCTGGCGCTTGACGATGGCCGTAGCGTTAACGCGCTGGTATTCATCATGGATCCCCGCCATCCGCTGTATGAGGCCGATACCCGCGCACAAACCATTGCGCCGCTTATCGCTGCCGCCAGCGGCCCGCTGGGCACCAACGCGCAGTATCTGTTCTTGCTCGAAACCGAGCTGCAAAAACACGGCATGCACGATGACTGTCTTGATGTGCTG
>DALYUA010000376.1:0-3625 GCA_031993245.1 Buttiauxella sp.
AGGCAGGCCAGCCCCAGGCCCCAGACGGGCATCAGACTGAACAGGCCAACCGATATAAAAGAGACGATGCCGCTCGCCAGCATAATCGCACCGGGACGAGCGTGATGGGCGATGCGCCCGCTGGTCAGCGCGCCAATGGCCGCGCCAAGAGGAACGGCGGCGTACATCAGACCGATTTGCCCGGCGCTCATCTGCCAGTGTCCGGCCAGTGCCGGGTAAAGCACACGTACCGCGCTCGCCATGGTCAGTAGCGCCCCTACCAGCGCAATGCCGCCAATAATCTGGTGGCTTACCAAAAAACGCAGCCCGTTAAGCAGGGAAAGCAGAGGATTTTCCCGCGCCTGCGGAGGCGGCGGCAGCGGCGGCAAGCTCAGCAGCGGGATTAACGTTATAAAGGTGCCGATGGAGGCCAGCCCGTAGTTCCAGATTACGCCGCCGGATGCCAGCAGCAGCCCGCCGATCATCGGCGAAATTACCGAGCCGAGGCGCACCGTCAACATGGTTATCGCCCCCGCCTGCATTAAGTTTTCACGGCCAACCAGCGCGGGGGTCGCCGCCAGCAGCGCAGTCACGCCAATCGCGCCGAAGAAGCCGTCCCACACGCCAAGCAGATAAATCGCGGCCAGCGAAGGTTCCGGCAGAGCCGCGTTGAGCGTCAACCCAATAAAGCCTAACCCGCAGGTTGAACGCGCCAGCAAAATAAGACGGCGGCGCTCGTGGCGGTCCGCCAGCACCCCACCCAACATCAGCCCAATAAACATCGAGCCGCCTGTCAGCGTCACCGCAAGACCGACCTGCAACGAAGAGCCCGTCAGCGTCTGAATCTGTACCGGTACGGCAACGCCCAGTAATCCCAGCGAGACAATGGAGATAAAACGAGCAAGAAACACGGCGCGAAATGCCGGATGGGTTTTCAGCAGGCTGAGATTTAACAGCAGAGAATTGCGGTTCATTACATGGCCTTAAAACGAAATTTTTCTTTCCAGGTGCGTGGCGGCCCATGCTAACATAAACAAATAAGAGTGATAATGATAATAACTATCATTTAATTTCACGTTAGGTTATTTGTCGGGCGGAAATATGTCGGCTTCGCGGTTATCAGCACGCACGCTTGTTCTGCTGATCCTGTTTTTTTTGCTTTTATTCATGGCTGCTCTCAGTTTGTTGTCAGGCGCAAAATCGCTGCCGGTTGGAGTCGTGCTGGACGCGCTCGGCGGTCAGTGCCAGAGCGCGGATTGCACCATAGTGCTGGATGCACGTCTGCCACGAACGCTGGCGGGTATTCTCGCTGGCGGCGCACTTGGCCTCGCCGGGGCGCTGATGCAGACCCTCACAAGAAACCCCCTTGCCGATCCCGGCCTGCTTGGCGTTAACGCCGGCGCCAGCTTTGCTATCGTCGTCGGTGCTGCGGTCTGGGGCCTGACATCCCAGCTTGCCCTTCTCGGGCTGGCGTTTTTCGGCGCGCTGATGGCGGCGCTGGTGGTGGCGTTTACCGGCAGCCAGGGCGGCGGGCAGCTTAGCCCGGTTCGTCTGACGCTGGCAGGCGTTGCGCTGGCCGCGGTGCTGGAAGGGCTGAGCAGCGGCATCGCGTTGCTTAATCCCGTGGTCTACGATCAGCTCCGCTTCTGGCAGGCCGGTTCGCTTGATATCCGCACCCTTTCTTCGTTGAAGATTGTTCTCGCTCCGGTGCTTATGGGTGGTGCGATTGCGCTGTTGCTCAGCCGTTCGCTTAACAGCCTGAGCATGGGCAACGACACCGCTACAGCGCTGGGCAGCAAAGTTGCGCGGACTCAGCTATTAGGGTTAATCGCCATCACCTTGCTGTGTGGGAGCGCTACGGCGGCAGTCGGGCCAATAGCGTTTATCGGTCTGATGATGCCACATCTGGCCCGCTGGCTGGTGGGCGCCGATCACCGCTGGTCGCTTCCCGTTACCCTGCTCGCCACGCCAACTATTCTCCTGCTCGCCGATATTACTGGTCGCATGCTGGTGCCCGGCGAGCTGCGCGTGTCGGTGGTCAGCGCGTTTATCGGCGCGCCGATGCTGATCTATCTGGTACGTCGCCAGCGTAAAGGGGGCGGATTATGAATCGCTTCTCCCCTCGCCTGATGATGATGTGCCTGCTGTTGATTTTCTTCAGTCTGGCGCTCGGCGTATGGAGCCTTGGCAGCGGCGTGCTTCCGCTTTCGGCAGGCCAGGTTGTTGAAGCATTGCTCGGCTATGCGCCGCGTAATATTTCCCTGGTGGTGGTTGAATGGCGGCTGCCGCGCGTGCTAATGGCCTTGTTAATCGGCGCGGCGCTGGGCGTGAGCGGGGCAATATTTCAGTCGCTGATGCGCAACCCGCTCGGCAGCCCGGACGTAATGGGTTTTAACACCGGTGCCTGGAGCGGCGTGCTGATCGCCATGGTGCTGTTTGGCCAGCAGCAAACGGCCATTACCGCCGCCGCGATGGCGGGCGGCGTGTTCACTTCGCTGGTGGTATGGCTGTTCGCCTGGCGCAACGGCATCGAAACCTTCCGTCTGATTATTATCGGCATTGGCGTACGCGCCATGCTGGTGGCCTTTAATACCTGGCTTTTGCTGTACGCATCGCTGGAAACCGCGCTTTCTGCTGGCGTGTGGAATGCTGGTTCTTTAAACGGCCTGACGTGGGGGAAGCTCGTCCCCGCCGCGCCTTTAATGCTGCTGGCGCTGCTCGCAGGAGCGCTGCTGGTAAGGCGTATGCGGCTGCTGGAGATGGGGGATGACAGCGCCTGCGCGCTGGGCGTTTCCGTTGAGCGTTCGCGCCTGATGCTGATGCTGACCGGCGTCATTCTCACCGCTGCCGCCACCGCGCTTGCCGGGCCGATATCCTTTATTGCACTTGTCGCCCCGCATATTGCGCGTCGTCTGAGCGGCACTTCCCGCTGGGGCTTATTCCAGTCAGCGCTGTGCGGCGCGGCTTTGTTACTCGGCGCGGACCTCTGCGCCCAGCGTCTGTTTATGCCGTACCAGTTGCCGGTAGGCGTGGTGACCGTGAGCCTCGGCGGCATCTACCTTATTGCGTTGTTGATTCAGGAGTCCCGTAAGAAATGAGCCAGATTTCCACTCCATCACGTCTGTACGGCGAGCAGCTTACTCTGGGATACGGCACTCACGTGGTGGCCGACGGGTTGACCGTCTCTATTCCTGACGGGAAATTCACCGCGATTATCGGCCCGAACGGCTGCGGTAAATCGACTCTGTTACGCACGTTAAGCCGCCTGATGAAGCCCACGGCTGGCCAGGTATGGCTTGACGGCAATGAAATTCATCGCTTTGCGACCAAAGAAGTGGCGCGACGCATTGGCCTGCTGGCGCAAAACGCCAGCGCACCGGGCGATATCAGCGTGGCTGAACTGGTGGCGCGCGGACGCTATCCGCACCAGCCGATGTTTACCCGCTGGCGTGAAGAAGATAACAACGCTGTCACCCGCGCCATGCAGGCGACGAATATTGAAGATCTGGCCGATCAGCCTGTGGATACGTTATCCGGCGGGCAGAGGCAGCGCGCATGGATTGCGATGGTGCTGGCGCAGGAAACGTCCATCATGCTGCTGGATGAGCCGACCACCTGGCTGGACATCAGCCATCAGATTGATTTG
>DALYUA010000377.1:0-3625 GCA_031993245.1 Buttiauxella sp.
ATAAAAAAACAACCGCTAAGATACCCTGCCTGCTTTCCAACTGGCTCACCGATACGCCAGCGTAGCCAGCCGCAGCCGAGCAGCAGATAAATCGACATTAAGCCCAGGCCACACAGAATGGGGAAAATACCAACCCCCTTCACGGCGTCGTTTGACAGAAGATGGCTTACCAGCGTGCCGGCGCAGAAGCCCTGGCTGAACGCCGCCAGGCAAGACGCCAGCGGCAAAACAAAGTCAAGGAAAGCTCGCACGCGCTTGCTGGCTTTATCGCGATACTCAAGCGCCATTGCCCGCAAAATAAGACTAAGCAGCAGCAGGAAAACGGGAATATAAAGCAGGCTTAACGCCCCGGCATAAACGCCCGGAAATAACGCAAGCGTTCCCCCGGCCAGCAGGACCAGCCAGGTCTCATTCGCATCCCAGATGGGCAACATCGAATGCGCCATACGTCGCCTTGGCTCTTCATCCTTAATCCATAAGAAAAGCATGCCGACACCAAGATCTGTGCCATCCAGCATCAGATACATCAGCAGGGAAAAGAGCAGTGTTGCGGCCGATAAACTCGCTAATCCTTCCATAATGAGGTTCCTCCCGGCCTGGTGACGATTTTTGTACTCACTACTTCTTCTCCGGCCGGTAGCGGTGCGGCAACATAGCGCAGGAAGTGGCGCATACCGTAGCTGAAGACGGCTGTATAGATCGCCAGCACGCTACAACAGGAGATAATCAGCCAGCTCAGGGGCAATGCTGAAACGCTCTCAGCGGTGCGTAACAGGCCATGCACGATCCAGGGCTGTCTTCCCATTTCGGTGACCACCCAGCCTGAAAGCATCGCGATAAATCCTGCCGGCGAGAGAATAACCAGCAGCCAGAGCAAACGTCGGGATGTATAAAGCCTGCCGCGAAGATGCTGAATAACGGCGGCGAGCTGCGTAATAAACATCAGCAGCCCCAACCCGACCATAATGCGAAAAGCAAAGAAGACGGGCAGGACAGGAGGACGCTCGTCGGCAGGAAATTCACTCAGGCTTTTTATATGTCCCGTCAAATTATGGCGCAAATAGAGCGAGCCGATGTCGGGAATGGCCAGTTCAAAATGATTACGCTGGACGCGCCTGTCGGGTATAGCAAAGAGACGCAGCGGCTCCCCCTCTCCGGGTGCCGGTGGATGCCAGGTCGCCTCTATGGCCGCTATCTTTGAGGGCTGATACTGGAGCGTTTTTTCGCCATGCCGATCGCCCACCACAAATTGTACCGGCAGCGCTACCACAGCAAACCACATTGCGCAAACGAACATGCAGCGTGCGGCGCTTTCGCCCGGGCGATGCAGAACACGCCAGGCTGCAACGCCCGCAATCATTACCGCTACCGCGATATACGCAGCCAGCACCATATGGGCAAAACGTAATGGGAACGAAGGCGCCGAAATGAGCGCCTGCCAGTTAACAGGGGAAAAGACGCCGTTATCGTCACGGCTATAATTTACCGGCGTTTGCATCCATGAATTTGCCGCCAGAATCCAGAAAGCGCTGATCAACGCGCCGACCGCCACCAGACAAGTCACGCAAAAATGCAGACCGGGCCGAATTTTACCCATGCCAAATAGCATGACACCGGTTAGTGCCGATTCCAGAAAAAAGGCCACCAGCACTTCAAAAAAGAGCAGCGGTCCGATAAACCCGCCAACCTTTTTTGAAAAGGGTGCCCAGTTAGTGCCGAACTGAAACTCCATCACCACGCCCGTCACGGCGCCAATCGCCACCGTAAGCGCAAAAATTTTTATCCAGAAATGCAGCGCTTCACGCGCCGCATTCTGCTGCCCCCACAGCCAGCGAGCTTCAAACCAGACCAGAAAGGGAGCCAGTCCGAGCGTCAGGGCGGCAAGCGTGATGTGCATTCCCATCGTCAGCGCAAATTGCCCGCGAGAAAGAAGCAGGACCCATTCGGCATCAGTCATTACCAGTCTCCATAGCGAATAGCCTTTGCTATTCAGCGCATAACGCTAGCTGTTACGATTATTCTTTGCGATATAACGCCCTGCTTCCGTAAGCTACGCTGCGCTGTTTTCCTCTTATATTTTCTATTAAAAGTAGTCGAAATATGTGGTTAAGCGAGCAGAAAGAAAAAGTTGCCGCTAAGATATTATGGCTATAAATCATCGGTACGCGCTGATTTACTGTCATTGCTATAAAAATTAGCTCGTCATAATAAGAACCAAAACATGATGTTCAATAAGGGACTTAGATGAAAAGCGACTGGTATAAAAATGCGATAATTTATCAAATTGATACGGCACTTTTTTTTGACGCAAACAATGATGGCTGCGGCGACCTGCAGGGGGTGACGCAACGGCTCGATTATATTCGCGGCATCGGCGCCACTTCCGTCTGGCTTAGCCCTTTTTATCTCACCCCTTTTCGCGACGGCGGATATGATGTCCGCGATCACCTGCGCGTTGATCCTCGCTTCGGTGATATTGCCGATATGGTTATGCTAATCGAGCGGGCCGAGGAGCTGGGCCTTCACATTATTATCGAACTAGTTCTGCAGCATACTTCGAGCGACCATTTCTGGTTCCAGCAGGCCCGGCGCGACAAAAATTCTCCATACCGCGACTTCTATATCTGGGCCGACAAGCCGCCGGAGAAAGACGATGCGCCTATGTTTCCGGGCGTTGAAAAAAGCGTGTGGAGCTGGGATGAAGAAGCACAGCAGTATTATCGTCATATGTTTTATCACCACGAGCCGGATTTAAATCTCTCCTGCCCGCAGGTGATCAAAGAAATAGAACGAGTGATCGTTTTCTGGTTAAGAATGGGCGTTTCAGGCTTTCGCTTTGATGCAGCTTCTCATATGGTTAAACAAGCGGGAGAAGGTAACGAAGAGCGCGGGTTTAGTTTACTGACCCACCTGCGTGATTTTATTTCTCGCCGCCGCCCTGAGACCCTGCTATTAGGCGAAGTGGACGTGGAGGCCAGTCAATACCGCCATTATTTCGGCGATAATAACCGCCTCTCGATGCTGCTCAGCTTTAATCTGAATAAAAAATTTTATGTTTCCCTCGCCCGTAAAGACGCTACCGCTTTATTACAAGCCATCGAAGAACTGCCTGCCCCGCCTTTCCGGGCCTGCTTTGCCAACTGGCTGCGCAACCATGATGAACTTGATTTAGACGGCCTGTCGAAAGCCGAAAAACGAGACGTTATGAAGAGTTTTGGCCCTGATAAAAATATGCATGTTTATCAAAGGGGATTGCGGCGCAGGCTCGCCCCTATGCTGAAGGGCAATATAAGACGCCTGGCAATGGCGCACGCGGTTCTCTTCTCTTTGCCCGGCACGCCGGTATTACGCTATGGCGATGAAATAGGGATGGGTGACGATCTGCAGCTTGAAGAGCGTAACGCCGTCAGAACGCCGATGCAGTGGTCAGACTTAGCGGGCGCCGGCTTTTCTGAGGCTGAGCCAGAAAAACTTATTGCGCCGGTCATCGACACGGGCCCCTATAAATATCAAAAAGTTAACGTCAATGCCTCGCTAATAAAAGACGATTCTTTATTGCATCGCGTAAGTAAAATAGCCAGAGCGCGGCTGGGTCTTAATGCGATTGGTTCAGGTATTTATCAGG
>DALYUA010000378.1:0-2009 GCA_031993245.1 Buttiauxella sp.
CTGTTCCAGCTCTATCTGCCAGACGGCGACGAAACCACGGTGTTCGACCGTGCGGACGCGCTGGCCGGTTGGGTGAATCACTTTCTGCTGGGCCTCGGCGTCACCCAGCCTAAACTTGATAAAGTCACCGGCGAAACCGGCGAGGCCATTGACGATCTGCGCAACATCGCTCAGCTTGGTTATGACGAAGACGAAGATCAGGAAGAGCTTGAGATGTCGCTGGAAGAGATAATTGAGTACGTGCGTGTTGCCGCATTGCTCTGCCACGACACCTTTACTCGCCCGGTGCCAACCGCGCCGGAAGTGCGTAAGCCTACGCTACACTAAGGATAATAAGCTTCAGGAGGTGTAATGACTCAGCAGGAAGTTCTCCGTCGCCGCCAGGCGCTACTGGCGAAAATGGCCCCGGCCAGCGCCGCGCTAATTTTTGCGGCTCCCGAGGCAACGCGCAGTGCGGACAGCGAATATCCGTACCGCCAGAACAGCGATTTCTGGTACCTCACCGGTTTTAACGAACCTGAAGCCGTACTGATCCTTATTAAAAGCGATGAACACCACAACCACAGCGTGCTGTTTAACCGGCTGCGCGATAAAACCGCCGAAATCTGGTTTGGCCGTCGGCTGGGGCAGGAAGCCGCGCCGGAAAAACTGGCGGTCGATCGCGCCTTAGCTTTTTCTGAAATTGACGAGCAGCTGTACCAGCTTCTGAACGGTCTGGATGTCATCTATCACGCTCAGGGCGAGTACGATTATGCGGATACCATCGTCTTTGCCGCGTTGGATAAACTGCGTCGCGGTTCTCGCCAGAATCTCTCTGCTCCGGCAACGCTCACCGACTGGCGTCCGTGGGTGCATGAGCTGCGCCTTTTCAAATCCGAAGAAGAGATTGCCGTACTGCGCCGCGCAGGAGAAATCACCGCGCTGGCCCACACTCGGGCAATGGAGAAATGCCGCCCGGGTATGTTCGAATACCAGCTTGAGGGCGAAATCCTGCATGAGTTTAACCGCCACGGCGCGCGCTTCCCGTCCTATAACACTATCGTTGGCAGCGGTGAAAACGGCTGCATCCTGCATTACACTGAAAACGAAAGCGAAATGCGCGATGGCGATCTGGTGTTGATTGACGCAGGTTGTGAATACAAAGGTTATGCAGGCGACATTACCCGCACTTTCCCGGTGAACGGCAAATTTACCGCGCCGCAGCGGGCGATTTACGACATCGTTCTCGAATCTCTGGAAACCGCGCTGAAGCTTTATCGCCCCGGTACCTCAATGCAGGAGGTCACCGGCGAGGTTATTCGTATTATGGTTAGCGGACTGGTGAAACTCGGCATTCTCAATGGTGACGTTGATCAACTGATCGCCGATAACGCGCATCGTCCATTCTTCATGCATGGTCTGAGCCACTGGCTGGGGCTGGATGTACACGATGTCGGCGCGTATGGGCCGGATCGTTCCCGGGTGCTTGAGCCGGGCATGGTTCTCACCGTTGAGCCGGGATTATATATCGCACCGGATGCGGATGTTCCTGCGCAATACCGGGGCATCGGCATTCGTATCGAAGACGATATAGCGATCACCGCCGAAGGTAATGAAAATCTGACGGCGAGCGTGGTGAAATCTGCCGATGAGATCGAAGCTTTAATGACAGCGGCGCGTCAGCTATGAGCGTGATAATTGTCGGCGGCGGCATGAACGGCGCAACGCTTGCGCTGGCTATCTCGCACATGACGGGCGGCAAGCTGCCGGTACATCTGGTAGAAGCGACCGCGCCCGAAACTACTGCACATCCCGGCTTTGACGCTCGTGCGATTGCGCTGGCGCAGGGCACCTGTCAGCAATTGACTAACATCGGCGTCTGGCCTGCCATTTCGTCTTGTGCAACAGCTATCACTTCCGTGCATGTGAGCGATCGAGGCCATGCCGGTTTCGTTACTCTCCAGGCGGAAGATTATCAGATTAGCGCGTTGGGGCAGGTGGTCGAGCTGCATGATGTTGGCCAGCGGCTG
>DALYUA010000378.1:2019-3619 GCA_031993245.1 Buttiauxella sp.
GCGTCACATTACATTGTCCCCAGCGCGTAGCTTCCTTCACTCGCGAAGAAAATCGCGTTAGCGTTGCGCTTGATAATGGATCCGTGCTGGAAGGCAAGCTGCTGATTGCGGCAGATGGTTCACGCTCGCAGCTTGCGGCACAGTGCGGTATTACCTGGCAGCAGGAAGATTACCGGCAGATCGCCACTATTGCGAACGTCACTACCGCGCTGGCGCACAACGGCCGGGCGTTCGAGCGCTTTACACAGTATGGCCCGCTGGCGATGTTGCCAATGTCCGGCGGCCGCAGTTCTCTGGTCTGGTGCCATCCGCAGGATGCGCTGGAAGAAGTGAAAAGCTGGGACGACGAGCGTTTCTGCAACGAATTGCAGCGTGCTTTTGGCTGGCGTCTTGGTCGAATCACCCAGGCAGGCGCCCGTAATATTTATCCGCTGGCGCTGACAACCGCATCACAGTCGGTGTCGCACCGCGTGGTGCTCGTTGGCAATGCGGCGCAAACTCTGCATCCGATAGCCGGGCAGGGTTTTAACCTCGGTTTGCGCGACGTCATATCGCTTGCGGAATCGCTGACGGCAGCCTGGCAGGCGCAGCAGGATCCGGGCAGTTATCCGGTGCTGGCAGAATACCAACAGCGTCGGGCAGCAGATAAAACTGCCACTATTGGCGTAACAGATGGACTGGTGCATCTGTTTGCCAACCGTTGGGCGCCGCTGGTGGCAGGGCGCAACCTTGGCCTTATGGCGATGGAACATTTTACTCCGGCACGCGATGTGCTGGCACAGCGCACCCTTGGTTGGGTTGCGCGTTAAAGGAGAGTCAATTTGCAAAGCGTTGATGTGGCGATTGTTGGTGGCGGCATGGTGGGTCTGGCGGTCGCCTGCGGCCTGCAGGGAAGCGGACTTCGCGTGGCGGTGCTGGAGAGTCATCCTCCGCAGCCGCAGGCTCCTGATGCTCCTCCGGCACTGCGGGTTTCGGCCATAAACGCTGCCAGCGAAAAACTGCTGGCCCATCTTGGCGTCTGGCCAGCTATCATCGCCCGGCGTGCCAGCGTCTATCACGGCATGGAAGTCTGGGATCGGGACAGCTTCGGGCGAATTACCTTCGATGACAAAACCTATGGTTTCAGCCATCTGGGGCACATCATTGAAAACAGAGTGATTCACCACGCGCTCTGGCAGCGGGCGGAGCAGTCTTCGGATATCACGCTTATGGCGCCAGCTGAACTGCAGCAGGTAGCATGGGGAGAAAACGAAGCGTTTATTACCCTGAAAGATGGCGCCATGCTGACGGCCCGCCTGGTGGTGGGGGCTGATGGCGCAAACTCCTGGCTGCGAAAACAGGCCGATATCCCGCTTACGTTCTGGGATTATCGCCAGCACGCGCTTGTCGCCACCATTCGTACTGCACAGCCGCATCGGGCCGTTGCACGGCAGGTTTTCCACGGCGAAGGCATCCTGGCTTTCCTGCCGCTTTCCGATCCGCATCTGTGCTCGATTGTCTGGTCGCTGCCGCAGCTGGAAGCGGAGCGTATGCAAAATGCCACGCCCGAAGAGTTTAATCAGGCGCTTTCCGTGGCCTTTGATATGCATCTGGGGCTATG
>DALYUA010000379.1:0-3602 GCA_031993245.1 Buttiauxella sp.
CAAATGCTGGAGAAATTATCATGATGCAACATCAACTCGCCGTGCAGGCCCGCTTTCGTCCGGAAACGCTGGAGCGCGTATTACGCGTGGTACGCCATCGCGGTTTTCAAATCTGCGCAATGAATATGGTCGCCGAGGGAAATACCGACAACATTAATATCGAATTGACCGTTGCCAGCCTGCGCCCTGTCGAATTACTGTTTAGTCAATTAAGCAAACTGGCTGACGTCGGACGCGTCGACATTCAGCAACAGACATCACAACAAATCCGCGCCTGAGCGCAAAAGGAAGAGAGTAATGACAACGAAGAAAGCTGATTATATCTGGTTCAATGGTGAAATGACGCCATGGGGCGAGGCGAAAGTCCACGTTATGTCCCACGCGCTGCATTACGGTACATCGGTATTTGAAGGCATCCGTTGCTACGATTCCCACCTTGGGCCAGTCGTGTTCCGCCATCGCGAACACATGCAGCGTCTGCGTGACTCAGCAAAAATCTATCGCTTCCCGGTTGCGCAAAGCGTTGACGAGTTAATGGAAGCCTGCCGCGCCGTTATCCGTAAAAACAACCTGACCAGCGCGTATATCCGACCTTTGGTTTTTGTCGGTGATGTTGGTATGGGCGTTAACCCGCCGGACGGTTATACCACCGATGTGATCATCGCAGCCTTCCCATGGGGCGCCTATCTGGGCGCTGAAGCGCTGGACCAGGGGATCGATGCGATGGTTTCCTCATGGAACCGCGCCGCGCCAAACACCATTCCAACGGCTGCAAAAGCAGGCGGCAACTACCTTTCTTCCCTGTTAGTTGGCAGCGAAGCGCGTCGTCATGGTTACCAGGAAGGCATTGCATTAGATGTGCAGGGCTTCCTGTCTGAAGGCGCTGGTGAAAACCTCTTCGAAGTGAAAGACGGCATTCTGTTTACCCCGCCGTTTACCTCTTCTGCGCTGCCGGGCATTACTCGTGATGCCATTATTAAGCTTGCGAAAGACCTGGGTATCGAAGTGCGTGAGCAGGTACTTTCCCGCGAATCGCTCTACCTGTCGGACGAAGTATTCATGTCCGGTACCGCCGCTG
The DNA here is from genome assembly GCA_031993245.1 of Buttiauxella sp. Classification (GTDB taxonomy): domain Bacteria; phylum Pseudomonadota; class Gammaproteobacteria; order Enterobacterales; family Enterobacteriaceae; genus Dryocola. Next base: position 1,079 of record DALYUA010000379.1, read on the forward strand.
AAATTACGCCTGTACGTAGCGTAGACGGCATCCAGGTTGGCGAAGGCCGCTGCGGTCCGGTCACTAAACGTATTCAGCAGGCGTTCTTTGGCCTGTTCTCAGGTGAAACCGAAGATAAATGGGGCTGGTTAGATCCAGTAAACCCACAGTAAAAATTATAATCAGGCGGGCGATAACCCACCGTCCGCATCATGACAGACTGGAGTAAATAAGCATGCCTAAGTACCGTTCAGCCACCACAACCCACGGCCGTAACATGGCGGGTGCCCGCGCTTTGTGGCGCGCAACCGGGATGACCGATGACGATTTCGGCAAGCCAATTATTGCGGTAGTGAACTCCTTTACCCAATTTGTACCTGGCCACGTTCACCTGCGCGATTTGGGCAAGCTGGTTGCCGAACAAATTGAAGCTTCCGGCGGCGTGGCAAAAGAATTCAACACCATAGCCGTGGATGACGGTATCGCCATGGGTCACGGCGGCATGCTTTATTCTCTGCCGTCCCGCGAACTGATTGCCGACTCCGTGGAGTACATGGTTAACGCACACTGCGCGGACGCTATGGTCTGTATCTCCAACTGCGACAAAATCACCCCAGGGATGTTAATGGCGTCGCTGCGCCTGAATATTCCGGTTATTTTTGTTTCCGGCGGCCCGATGGAAGCCGGGAAAACTAAGCTATCTGACAAAATCATCAAGCTCGACCTGGTTGATGCGATGATCCAGGGCGCAAACCCTAACGTCAGCGACGCCGACAGCGAGCAAATTGAACGTTCCGCCTGTCCGACCTGCGGTTCCTGTTCCGGCATGTTTACCGCCAACTCAATGAACTGTCTGACCGAAGCGCTGGGCCTGTCGCAGCCGGGCAACGGCTCGCTGCTGGCGACACACGCCGATCGCAAGGATCTGTTCCTTAATGCCGGCAAGCGCATTGTTGAGCTGACCAAACGTTATTACGAGCAGGACGACACCAGCGCGTTGCCGCGCAGCATCGCCAGCAAAGCGGCATTTGAAAACGCCATGACGCTTGATATTGCGATGGGTGGCTCGACCAATACCGTTCTGCATCTGCTCGCGGCCGCGCAGGAAGGCGAAATCGAATTCGACATGACGGATATCGACCGTTTGTCACGTAAAGTGCCGCACCTGTGTAAGGTTGCGCCGAGTACCCAGAAATATCATATGGAAGACGTGCATCGCGCCGGCGGCGTGCTGGCGATTCTGGGCGAACTGGACCGCGCTGGTTTGCTGCACCGTGACGTGAAAAATATTCTTGGGTTGACGCTGTCTCAGACGCTGGATAAGTACGACATCATGCTGACTCAGGATGAGGCGGTGAAAAAAATGTTCCGCGCCGGTCCGGCTGGTATTCGTACCACTCAGGCTTTCTCACAGGATTGCCGCTGGGACACGCTGGATGATGACCGCGCAGAAGGCTGTATTCGTTCGCTGGAGAATGCGTTCAGTCAGGACGGCGGTTTGGCGGTGCTTTACGGAAATATCGCGGAAGCAGGCAGTATCGTAAAAACGGCCGGTGTGGATAAATCTAATCTGACATTCCGCGGCCCGGCAAAAGTGTACGAGAGCCAGGACAGTGCAGTGGAAGCGATTCTGGGTGGCAAAGTGGTTTCCGGCGACGTGGTGGTTATTCGCTACGAAGGACCGAAAGGCGGCCCGGGCATGCAGGAAATGCTCTATCCGACCACCTACCTGAAATCCATGGGGCTGGGCAAAGAGTGCGCGTTGATCACCGATGGTCGCTTCTCCGGGGGCACTTCTGGCCTCTCTATCGGGCACGTTTCTCCGGAAGCGGGCAGCGGCGGTCTGATTGCGCTGGTTGAAGATGGCGATATGATCGACATCGATATTCCAAATCGCAGCATGGTGCTGGATGTGCCTGCGGCCGAGCTGGCTGCGCGTCATGAAGCGGAACTCGCTCGCGGCGACAAAGCATGGACGCCGAAAAATCGTGAACGCGTGGTTTCTTTCGCGCTGCGCGCTTACGCAAGCCTCGCTACCAGCGCCGACAAAGGCGCGGTGCGCGATAAAAGCAAGCTGGGAGGCTAAATGGCCGAGTCACAACCGCTACCCGACGCCCCTTGCGGGGCGGAGTATCTGCGTGCCGTGCTGCGCTCCCCGGTTTACGAAGTGGCGCAGGTCACCCCGCTGCAGAAGATGGAAAAACTCTCTTCGCGCCTGGATAACGTTATTCTGGTGAAGCGTGAAGACAGGCAGCCGGTGCACAGCTTCAAGCTGCGCGGCGCGTACGCCATGATTGCCGGGCTGAACAGCGAACAGAAAGCCAGCGGCGTGATTACCGCTTCGGCGGGTAACCATGCACAGGGCGTAGCGCTTTCCTCAACGCGGCTGGGCATTAAATCTTTGATCGTCATGCCGGTTGCTACGGCAGATATTAAAGTGGATGCGGTCAGGGCGTTTGGTGGCGAAGTGCTGCTCCACGGCGCAAACTTTGACGAAGCGAAAGCGCGGGCAATCGAGCTTTCGCAGCAGCAGGGTTTTACCTAC
>DALYUA010000380.1:0-3583 GCA_031993245.1 Buttiauxella sp.
TTTTTTTATCATCCTGAACAAACGAATATTCCGGATCGCCCATAAAACTAAAGGTAATACGCGCCTGATTATCACCGTTAGACACCTGAATATCCGCAAGACTCGCCGCCCCGGCCTGGGTACAAATCACCAGCAGGCAGGCCGCTATCAACCAACTCTTTACGCGATAGATCATCCCTTCACCTTGTTATTTGGCTAGCCGCGCCAGTAACGAATCACCAGATGAGGAAACTGCTGTTATGCGTGCCTCACGCCCTTGCGCCTCGTAGCTTAAATGCAGCTCGATATCAGGTTCCGGCAGAAAGCCTTTCCCCTGCTGCGGCCACTCTACCAGGCAGATTGCATCATTGGCAAAATAGTCGCGGATCCCCATAAACTCGAGCTCTTCCGGGTCCGCCAGACGATACAGATCAAAATGGTACACCATCAGGTTGTCGAGACTGTAAGGCTCGACCAGGGTGTAAGTTGGGCTTTTCACGTTTCCTTTGTGTCCCAGCGCCTGCATGAATCCCCGGCTGAACGTGGTTTTCCCCGCGCCGAGGTCACCGTAAAGATAAATGACGGTTGCGCCTTCGCAGGCTGCCGCTACGCGCGCGCCCAGTTCCAGAGTTGCGGCTTCATCAGGTAATGCAATAACACGATTAATCATGGTTTCTGGTATTCAAATCCGGGTTAACAAAACGGTATAACGTCGAAAAAAGATCGCTTGCGAGCATGCCGCGCGTGCCGTATTTATCGGCAAGCACATCAGCGGCGGCACCGTGCGCAACGCAACCAGCGCAGGCGGCATCATACGGATTAAGCTTCTGCGCCAGCAATGCTCCAATTATGCCTGAGAGCACATCCCCCATTCCACCGCTGCCCATGCCCGCGTTGCCGGTATCAATCAGGCCGCATTCGCCATCCTCGCTTATCACAACCGTACCCGCACCTTTTAAGACCACACAACCGCCATAACGTTTTACCAGACGGTCAGCCGCAAGTAAGCGGTCACTCTCAATTTGTGACACAGCGCAATTTAACAGGCGTGCGGCTTCGCCGGGGTGAGGAGTAATGATGCGATTCTGACGTTTATCGGGATTGATTGCCAGAAGGTTAAGCGCATCGGCATCCCATAGCATCGGTTTGCGGCTGTTCTCAACTTTTTGTAAGGCTTTTTTACCCCATTCCTGCTGGCCTAACCCCGGGCCAATAACAATCACATCCGCCCATTCCAGGCTCTCTTCAAGCGACGCGGCCGTGAGCTCATGAACCATTAATTCGGGACGAGCAGTTATCAGCGGGCCGATATTTTCAACCCGGGTAAGGACGCGAACCAGGCCGACTCCGGCGCGCAGTGCTGCCTCCCCCGTCATACGAATCGCGCCCGCCGTACCGTGATCTCCGCCAATAATTACCAGCCGACCATTACTTCCTTTGTGCGAAGTGGGATTGCGCGGTTTGAGCCAGCGCGATAAATCCCTGCTGTCGAAACGTGAAATCGGCGCGTTCTGCTCCTGCAGCCAGGATTCCAGCCCCAGGGCGTGATAATGCACTTCCCCAACGACATCTCTTGCTTTCCCCGTGAGCACACCAGGCTTGAGAGCAATAAACGTCAGCGTGTGGCTGGCATGAATTACGGTGCCTGGCGTAGTGCCGGTTTCGGCCAGTAATCCCGAAGGAATATCCAGCGCAACAATCGGCGCACTGTGTTGATTCGCTTTATTAATTAATCGGGCAAGGTTGTCTCGCGGGGCGCTGGCAAGGCCTGTGCCGAGCAATCCATCAATAATAAGATCGACAGCTTCCGGCCAGATAATCTCTGGCGCGTGGATTATGCCACCGGCGTTTAACCAGGCTTCGCGCGCCTGCTTCGCCTCTTCGGGAAGCGGCTTATCGCTGTCCTGAGCAAGCAGAGTCACGGTGATACCAGCCGCCTGCGCCAGACGAGCGACAACATAACCATCACCGCCGTTATTACCGTGGCCGCACATTATCAGCCAGCGATGAGCTTCAGGGTAACACTCGCGAGCAAGAGTAAATGCCGCCTCGCCCGCCCTTAGCATCAATTCGTATAGCGTTAGCCTCAGGCTGTCTGCGGCCTGCTTTTCAATTTTGCGCAGCCAGTCCGCCGGCCAGACGGAGTGTGGTATACTTTTGGCGGTTAATTTCTCGTTATGGTCCGTCATGTCACAGCCCCTCGATCTCAATCAGTTAGCGCAAAATATCAAACGGTGGGGCAATGAGCTCGGTTTCCAGCAGGTAGGTATTGCCGATACCGATCTCACCGCCAGCGAGCCAAAACTCCAGGCATGGCTGGATAAACAATACCACGGCGAGATGGAGTGGATGGCGCGCCACGGTATGATGCGCGCACGGCCTCACGAACTGCTTCCCGGCACGCTACGTGTGATTAGCGTGAGGATGAACTATCTTCCGGCTAACGCCGCGTTTGCCTCAACCCTGAAAAATCCGCATCTCGGGTACGTCAGCCGTTACGCCCTGGGGCGCGACTACCACAAGCTGCTACGTAACCGACTGAAAAAACTGGGTGAGATGATTCAGTCCCACTGCTCCACGCTGAATTTTAGACCTTTTGTGGATTCCGCGCCCATTCTTGAACGCCCGCTGGCCGAAAAGGCCGGACTTGGCTGGACAGGTAAGCACTCACTTATTCTTAGCCGCGAGGCGGGCTCGTTCTTCTTTCTTGGCGAGCTGCTGGTTGATATTCCGTTGCCGGTAGACCAGCCGGTGGAAGAAAACTGCGGGCGCTGCGTGGCCTGCATGACTATCTGTCCCACCGGGGCGATTGTGGAACCCTATACCGTCGATGCACGCCGCTGCATTTCTTACCTGACGATTGAGCTTGAAGGAGCGATCCCGGAAGAATTCAGGCCGCTGATTGGCAACCGTATATACGGCTGTGATGACTGTCAGCTAATTTGTCCGTGGAATCGGTTTTCACAGTTAACCAGCGAAGATGATTTCAGCCCACGAGGCGCGTTACACGCTCCGCCGTTGGTTGATCTTTTCGCCTGGAGCGAAGCGCATTTTTTGAAAGTGACGGAAGGATCGGCCATTCGTCGCATTGGCCATTTACGCTGGTTGCGTAACATCGCCGTGGCGCTGGGGAATGCTCCCTGGAATGAAGCGCATCTTAATGCCTTACAGCAGCGCAAAGGCGAGCATCCGCTGCTTGATGAGCATATTGACTGGGCGATTGCGCAACAATTAGCCAGAAGAAGCGCGAACGAAGTGGAAGTACAGCTACCTCAAAAACAGAGGCTGGTTCGCGTCATTGAAAAGGGTCTGAAACGGGATGCGTGACATGTCCACAGGATGTGGATAAAAATAAAAACTCCTTGTCATTCAACTGTAAGAAAAGCTTCAGGCGCTGATATTAATATTTTGGCATAAAAATATTTCTACCCTGTTCAAAGGCTTAACCTTACGCTGTAATACTTAGTCATTTGTTAGCAGAAAAAGAAAAACCATGCTACCTGTGGATAACTCTGTTTACAAGGCTTTGTCAGAAGCGCAGAAAACCACCGCTGCTGCCTTCTGGCGCTGTGGATAATTTCTACTGGAGATAAGAAACTGGAGC
>DALYUA010000381.1:0-3576 GCA_031993245.1 Buttiauxella sp.
GTTGGTTGATAAAAAAGGCGCGATTAACGCGCCTTTTTCTTACTCTACAAACACATGCGGGTAGAAGCGTGAAAGATCCTGGGTGATAAGCTCCCGGTCTTCACGAATGCCGATCCCGGCAGGTTGATCGTTGATAAGCCAACTGCCGATAAGCGTGTAGCTCTCGCCAAATTTTGGCAACTGGTAAAACTCCTGCACGATCATACCTTCTTCGCCATAAGGACCGTCGACACGGGCAACTTCCTGACCGTTTTCGATGATTTTCACGTTGGCCCCTTCGCGGGAGAAGATAGGTTTAACGACATATTTATCCATTGCTGGATAGTCATCTTCTGCAAAGTAAGCCGGCAGCAGGTTAGGGTGATTGGGGAACATTTCCCACAGCATCGGCAGCAGCGCTTTGTTGGAGATAATACTTTTCCAGGCAGGCTCCAGCCAGCGTACGCCAGCATCTTCAAGCTTGGTAGAGAACATCTCGCGCAGCATGTATTCCCACGGATAGAGCTTGAACAGATTGCTGATAACCTGATCCTGCAGGTCGGTAAACTGGCCTTTTTCACCCAGGCCAATCTCCTCCATGTAGACAAACTCGCTGGCTACATCGGCTTCGGCCGCGCAATCTTGCAGGTACTGAACCGTACCGCGATCTTCGACCGTGTCCTGGCAGCAGGCGAAATGCACCAGGTTGAAACCGTGCTGCTGCTTTAGTTCGGCAAAGCGTTCGATGATCTTTTCTTGCAGGCTGTTGAACTGGTCGCTACCCGCAGGCAGATTTCCTGCCTGCGTCTGATCTTCGAGCCAGATCCACTGGAAGAACGCGGCTTCGTAAAGTGAAGTTGGCGTGTCGGCGTTGTTTTCCAGCAGTTTGGGTTCGCCCACACCATCCCACGCCAGGTCGAGGCGGGAATAAAGCGATGGCTGGTGAGTACGCCAGGACTGGCGCACAAATTCCCATGTGTGTTTCGGGATGCGGAACTTAGCCAACAGCTCATCGCTGCTCACCACTTTTTCGACGACCTTCAGGCACATCTGGTGCAGTTCTGCCGTGACTTCTTCCAGGCGTTCGACCTGCGTGAGCGTTAGCTTGTAATAAGCGTCTTCACACCAGTACGGTTCGCCGTACATGGTGTGGAAGTTAAAACCATATTCTGTAGCTTTCTCGCGCCAGTCCGGGCGCTCGTTAATGGCAACTCTTTCCATAATTCTTAGCCGCCCATTGAACGGGAAGAGCCGGTAGCGCTGCTGCGCTGCATAGTGGACTGCTTAGCGACGGATTCACCAAAGCCACCGCGCGTGACCGTGCTGGTGGTTGCAGGTTTCGGTGCCAGAGCGGTTTTCGAAACGGTAGCGGTACGGCCAGGTGTTGCCGCGCCGTAGCTCTTACCGCTGGCATCGGCGTATTTACCGTAAGCCGGGCTGGCCGGGTTTTTGGATGAGAACAGAGGCTGCTGGGCAAAGCCCGCACCGCCGCCCATCAGACGGCCCATCATGTAACCTGCCATCAGCGGCATCCAGAAGCTCCCGCTCTGTTGAGTCTGCGCCTGATTTTCACCCGCCATACTGGCCTGGGCAGGAGCCGGCTGGCACTGACCTTCACCAAATTCAGCGATACATTCTTCACGGGAAGCATATTTAGGCGCGGTGCGCTCTGCTTCTTTTAAGGCGTTATTGTAGGAGGTGGTGCATTCCGCGCTCTTGCCCGGGTTTGCCTGGGCACAGTCATCCGCGTTCTGGTACATGGAGACCGTTTCGTCGTTCTGTTCGCAGCCCGCAAGCATAAACACGGCGGTAACGGCCAGCGCAACCGGAGTTAAATGCCTGGCGTTCCAGCTTTTACGGAACGACGCGTGGTTTATAGTTTTTGTCCGTTTCATTTATCAGTCCTGAGCCCAAAGGAATAGCGAATGTTGTGCTTAGGATAGGGGATGAATGGTTGAAATTAAAGCGATGGCGGGCGGTTGCGGGGGGATCTTTACGTTGCCTTACGTTCAGGAGCGCAAGTTGTGACAGGGGTATGCTGGCATACCCCTTTTAAATCGTCTAGTTCCCGAATGGATTACGAGAATTGCTGCTGGTTGCCCTTACAGGTTGCGCGGCAGGAGCTGTCTGAGCGGATGCCTCGGTACCGGTTGCAGCGCTATCCGCTGTGAAACTATCAACGCGGGCATTCTGATCTGGCGTTTCTGGCGCCACGCTTTCTGGCGTGGTTGGTACTGGCTGACCCAGCGTAGCGTTAAGCGCGACCAGATCCTGTTCGTTAAGCGTACCCAAAGCCTGCTTAATATTAAGCTGGTTGATCAGGTAGTTATAGCGAGCGCTGGAAAGCTGCTGCTTCGCATTATACAGCGTAGTGGTGGCGTCCAGCACATCAACAATGGTACGCGTACCGACAGAGTATCCTGCTTCCATCGCATCTAAAGAGCTTTGCGCAGAGACAACGGCCTGTTTGTAAGCATTGATGGTACTGATGGAGGCGTTCACGTTGTTAAAGGAAGAGCGCACGGTTTGCACAACGCTACGGTGTGCGCTTTCAAGATGTTCGCTGGCACCCACAAAGCTGTACTGCGCTTGTTTAACCTGCGATGTCACCGAGCCACCGCTGTACAGCGGCAGCGTGAAGTTCAGGCCGATTTTGTTCTGGCCCATATTGCTGTCGTCGTATTGCGCGCTATTGGTTCTTGAGCCGCTGTAGCTGGTGTCAGAAACACCTGTGGATGCGGTCAGGCCGACGGTTGGCATATGGCCTGTCTCCGCATAGCGAATCTGTTCGCGAGCCAGATCCTGAGAAAGACGAGCCTGCAACAGCGACAGGTTACGTTTTTCCGCTTCCTGTAACAGGTTATTCACCGCATCCGGCTTGTTGGTTTTAAAGCCGTCAACGTTCAAAGAAGCCAGGGACGGATAGTAGTTGCCGGTAACCTGACGCAGATTTTCTACCGCGTTATCCAGGTTGTTACGCGCGGTCACTTCGTTTGCCAGCACGTTATCGTACTGCGAGCGGGCGTTCTGCACGTCGGTAATGGCTACAAGGCCTACGTTAAAGCGCTGGGTCGTTTGATCTAATTGACGGTAAATCGCCTGTTTCTGCGCTTCGGTATAGGAGAGTGCATCAATGGCGCTCAGCACGTTAAAATAGGCCGTCGCGGTGTTCAGAATCAGCGTCTGCTGGTCGGTCTGGTAGGTAACATCCTGGATACCGGCAGACTTTTCCTGCAGGGTCAGCGCACGCCATCTCGACATATCAAAAATGGTTTGGGTTAAAGACAAAGAGGCGCTGGTCGCACTGGAGTTAACGCCTTTTGCATCGCGGTAACCGTTGCTGTAACCGTAATCTGCACCAAGGCCAAGCTGTGGTAATAACGGGCTGCGTGCTTCGTTAATTTTTTCGAATGCGGCGTCACGGTCTGCAGCGGAACGACGTAAGTCCGGGTTGCTAAGACGCGCCTGCTGGTAAACCTGCATCAGGTTTTCCGCCTGGCTCATGGCGCTGAAACCCGTTAGGCTCAGACCGATAAGGATTGGGAGCAGTTTCTTCATTTGCATTCCTTGTTGTGAAGCAAAATTGTTTTCGTTAGC
>DALYUA010000382.1:0-3566 GCA_031993245.1 Buttiauxella sp.
GGACGACCTGCGGCGCACAAGGCAAGCGGAAAGTATCCAGATGTTCATAAACGCGAATCATCGCCTGAATGGCGCTTTCCTGCGATGTGCCGGACATGATCACGCCAAATTCATCCCCACCGAACCGCCCCACCACATCTGTAATACGCAAAGTGAGTTGCAAATACTCGGTGATAGCGAGGATCGCTTCATCGCCTACATCATGACCAAAAGTATCGTTGATGGCTTTGAAGTGATCGATATCGATCAGGAGTAACGTGGCGCTGCGTTGATAGCGCTGGCAGTTGTCATACTCCCCGTGCAGCAGATGCTCCCAGTGGCGACGGTTGTACACGCCCGTCATGCCATCTCGCGTGCTGAGCTGCATCAAACGACGCTTGTGCTCGGCGAGTTTTATCGCCGTCCGGTAGCTGACCAGTCCGTAATGCATGGGGTAGACAATCAACATCGGCAGGCAAATCCAGACCTGAGAAGGCATTGTTTCCAGATTCAACGGAATATGCATCAGGCCAAGCGTTAAGCTACAGGCGCAGGTCAGCAGCAACAGACCGTATAAAAATAGCCTCACGCCGCCACAGCCCATGTTATTCATGCCCATCATGGCCACAATCAGCGCTGAAGGCAGGGCATTCATGCCCATTACCGCAATCCACACGCCTCCCATACAGGAATCGATCATCAGGTTACGGATTTCGGCGCGGGCGGGATCGGGTGCCCGGTCGGCCAGTTGCCAGGCAAGATGAGGCCAGATAAAACCATTCGCCACCAGAAGTAGCCACCACCAGCCGGAGAGGGGTTGCATCACAAGTACGGAAGCGACGCAGAAGAAACCTGTCGCAAGGCCGATAACCCTGGGTAAGTATACGCGTCGGGCAAATCGTCGCCCTGAGCGATGCCTGTCTTCATTGAGGTGTGTCGGGCAATCCATAGCTCTCCCGGAAAACCATCTGCTGAAACCCTGCTCATCACTCATGATAGTTAGGAACATTCTGAAATATTTGTAATAATTATAGGAAGGAGAAGATGGAGGGAAGTATGATTTTTCGGGTGAGCCGGCTGGCCGACTCACCCGTTAGAATTAACCCGCCTGTTTTTTCAGGCAGTTACTCATGAATGTTTTTCGCGCCTCGCCGGACAGCGTCTGACGGCCCGCCTCAGCGTTACAGGATTTCATTTTTTGCTGTTGTGGCGTAAGGCTTTTATTGCCGGGAGCGGAGCTGCTGTTTTTCAGACAGTTACTCATGTATAGCTTACGCTCGTCCCCTTTCAGGGTTTGCGATGTAGCTTGTTGATTACACGAAGTCATGCGCTGTTGCTGGGGCGTCATAGCTTTATCCGCCGCTGGCGCTGAACCCACTACGCCTGCCAGTAACACAATTATTAAGGCAATTTTCATAGCAGCATCCATCTTAGAAGGTGGCGCTCTAAGCCTGGCTTGCATAGAAGAAAAAGGCTACTTGCCGCGCCAAAAATTCACGACAATGTAGCCTTCTTCACATTATTTCAGCTCCAGCGCCGCTTTCATGGTGTAGAACAGGTCAGTTTGATCGGTTAAGCCGACGACGTTTGCCGCATAGGGGCCGTAGGCGGCAATACGCAGTTGCGTACCGGTATGCTCCTGTGAATCCCCTTCTGAGTTACCGTAGCTCATTACCATTATCGCGCCGTCTTTGGTATTCAGCGCCTGCGTCAGGCCGGGCGCTTTGGTGTCAGGCGCCACGATCTGGCTTGAGTGGGCATGGTCAGCCGTCACGATCACTAACGTATTGCCATCTTCACGGGCGAACTCCAGCGCTTTTTGTACCGCTTCATCCAGATCGACCGTTTCGCCAATCTGCCCGCAAGGGTTGGCGGCGTGATCCTGTTTATCAATCGAGGCGCCTTCTACCTGCAGGAAGAAGCCTTTTTCGTTGCCTTTAAGCAGCTCAATAGCTTTATCCGTCATTTGAGCAAGGGAAGGGATGCTGGTATCGCGTTGCGGGTTTGGCGTACAGGTCACGGCCGGTTTGTCGATATTGCCATGATAGCTGGCCTTTGGCCCTTCCCAACGCACGGGCATGTTGCCCGGTGCGAACATGCCAATCAGCGGTTTTTGCTGATTGGCTTCGGTGATTGCCGCAAGGCTGCTTGCGTTATCTACCCACTGATAACCGCGAATTTTAGCCTGTTCGCGCAGCGTTTTACCGTTCCATTCACCCGCTTTTGCGATTTCAGAGAAGGTTTTCGCCCCGCCGCCTAAAGTGACATCGGCTCTCGCATTCAGGAGCTGCTCGGTAATAGAGCCTTTGCCGCCGTTTTCCAGCGCATTTGCCGCGCACTGCTCGCTGGTCACCGTCGGACCGTAGCATTTACGGGAGGTAACGTGCGAAATTAACGCGGCCGGCGTCGCATCCTGAATCTCTGCCGTAGAGACGTTGCCGGTGGCTTTACCCGCAGCTTTAGCCAGTTCCAGGATCGTGGCGTTCGCTTTGCCGTTTACATCCACGCCCAGCGCACCATTATAGGTTTTCACGCCCGTGCTCCATGCCGTTGCCGAGGCGGCGGAATCCGTGACGTAATCAGGTTTATGCGTTTTTTTATCCAGCGAATAATGCGTGTACTGACCGGTGAGCGGCAGCGCATCAATACCTTTAAAGAAACCGCCTGCGCCTTCAGCATAGTTACGTGCGGCGGTGATTTCCGAATCCCCCATTCCGTCGCCAATCAGCAAAATGACATTTTTCGCAGGCTTATTGATTAACGAAGCACGTAATGCCGCTGTCTGTTCGCTATTAATGCGACGAGCGCCGCCGGGCTGGGTGATATCCCCCTGGGCTGCGCGAGAATCCAGAGGTGAAGATATATTTTCTGCGCAGACTGCCGAACCGCTTAGCAGTAAAGGGAATAAGCTTATGATAATTATGCTCTGCTTCACTTTATTTTCTCCGTGTAAAAACTACAGGCTTAAATAAAAACAGAGCAACCATATAAATATTGCATGACAGAAAAATGACGGTTCAGAGCATTCAGCTACGCGGATGTGTCAGCAGCTTCTCTAAATATTGCTGTAATAGTTGCGTGTCATGAGGAGACACAACCTCCTTTGGGCGAGCATCGTGCAAAGCCGCCTCAATGCTGGTGATCAGTGCCTGTTGTTCGCTTTGTTCCATACGGCGAAGCAAAGCGGTAACGACTATTTCCAGCGCTTCAATCTGTGCGACAAACTCTTTTGACTCTTCTTCCTTTTCGGCGAGTTTAACCAGTAACTCAGCAATAAGGTTTTTCATAACGCATGTCCCTGAAGGTTTTGAAACATGACGGTAGCATTACGTTTAGCGCTTTCCTAGAGGGTAAAGGTACTATTTTTATGTAGTCAGGTTAATATTGTGCGAGACCGCAAAAAATACAGGGTTAATGCGACGTTCAAAGATCAAATCCACCGTAGCTATTCCATTTTTCTTATAGACAGGAATAATGAGTTACGCAGCTAATTGTTGTTATTACCCACGAAGCTAACACTATTAAATGTGTCATATTAAATTAAATACGAAGTTGCATCATTTAGCTTTGCAGGTTTTGTTGTTTAT
>DALYUA010000383.1:0-3565 GCA_031993245.1 Buttiauxella sp.
GAAGCTCTCTGCCAATCCACAGGCGGATGCGGCAGATGCGCTGGCCATTGCCATTACGCATTGCCACGTGACGCAGAACTCGATGCAGATGAGCGAATCAAGGCTCAATCTGGCGCGGGGACGATTAAAATAATTAAGGCTGGATATCTATCCAGCCTTAATTTGCTAACGAAGAAGGAAAAAGCGTGGTTTTTCCTTCTTGTGGTTAAGCCGCCGAAAATCAATGGATTGATTTTGCAGTTTATTTTAGAAGAAGAAATGCTTTGCCTTTCGTTGCTATAAATATAAGGCTGGATATGTATCCAGCCTTTTTTATATGATACGCAAAATTCATTTAATTACTCTGGATAGTTCAAGTTGCAGGCAGGCGGCAAGAGCGTGAATCCCCGGGAGCTTACTCCAGTAAGTGACCGGGATGAGGGAGTGCAGCCAACACCCCGGCAAGTTGAAATATGACGAGTACGCAGGAGCACAACGTGATTGGTCGACTCAGAGGCATCATCCTGGAAAAACAGCCGCCGCTGGTATTAATGGAAGTGGGTGGCGTAGGGTATGAAGTCCATATGCCGATGACCTGTTTCTACGAACTGCCGGAAATCGATAAAGAAGCGGTAGTGTTTACCCAGTTTGTGGTGCGTGAAGACGCCCAGTTGCTGTACGGCTTTAATAATAAGCAGGAGCGCACCCTGTTCCGCGAGCTTATCAAGGTAAACGGCGTTGGGCCGAAACTGGCGCTGGCTATCCTTTCCGGCATGTCCGCGCAGCAGTTTGTGAATGCCGTTGAGCGCGAAGAAATTGGTTCGCTGGTTAAGCTGCCGGGCGTAGGCAAGAAAACCGCCGAACGTCTTATCGTCGAGATGAAAGATCGCTTTAAGGGCATGCATGGCGATCTCTTCACCCCTGCGGCAGACCTGGTGCTGGCCTCGCCGGATAGCGGTGCAGCGGATGATGCCGAGCAGGAAGCAGTTGCCGCGCTGGTTTCGCTGGGCTATAAACCACAGGAAGCCAGCCGTATGGTGAGTAAAGTGGGCCGCAGCGGTGCCGATTGCGAAACCCTGATCCGCGAAGCCCTCCGCGCCGCACTTTGAGGTAAAGGATGATTGAAGCAGACCGTCTGGTATCCCCAGACACTATCACTCCGGATGAACTGATTGACCGTGCCATCCGCCCGCGTTTTCTGGCGGATTATGTCGGCCAGCCGCAGGTCAGCTCGCAGATGGAGATTTTCATCCAGGCGGCAAAGCTACGCGGGGATGCGCTCGATCATCTGTTAATTTTTGGCCCGCCAGGACTGGGTAAAACCACCCTTGCAAATATCGTCGCCAATGAGATGGGCGTTAACCTGCGTACCACTTCCGGCCCGGTCCTCGAAAAGGCAGGAGATCTGGCGGCGATGCTGACCAATCTCGAGCCGCACGACGTGTTGTTCATCGATGAAATTCACCGACTTTCGCCGGTGGTTGAAGAAGTGCTTTATCCGGCGATGGAAGATTACCAGCTGGATATCATGATTGGCGAAGGCCCGGCGGCCCGCTCAATCAAAATCGATTTGCCTCCATTCACCCTGATTGGCGCAACCACCCGCGCGGGTTCTTTAACGTCACCTTTGCGTGACCGTTTCGGTATCGTGCAGCGCCTGGAGTTTTATCAGGTGGCGGATTTGCAGCATATCGTCGGGCGCAGCGCAGCCGTGCTGGGGCTTGAGATGAGCGAGGAGCGCGCGTTTGAGGTTGCAAAACGCGCGCGCGGTACGCCACGTATCGCCAACCGTTTACTGCGTCGTGTACGTGACTTTGCCGAAGTCCGCCACGACGGCTCCATCAGCGCGGAAATCGCTTCGCAGGCGCTGGATATGCTCAACGTGGATACAGAAGGTTTCGACTATATGGACCGCAAGCTGCTGCTGGCGGTGATTGATAAGTTTCTCGGCGGCCCGGTCGGGCTGGACAACCTGGCGGCGGCCATCGGTGAAGAGCGTGAAACTATCGAAGATGTGCTTGAACCCTTCCTGATCCAGCAGGGCTTCCTGCAACGTACCCCGCGCGGACGTATGGCGACGCCAAGAGCCTGGACCCACTTCGGGATTGTGCCACCGGCAATGCCATAGAAATGCAAAAGGCGCCGGGGCGCCTTTTTTTATGCCGCCTGTCTTTTCGTCATGCTCAGAATAAACAGCACCGCAGCGCTTAATACGACCGATGGCCCGGCAGGCGTATCGTAAAATGCCGAGAAGGTCAGCCCGCCCGTTACCGCAAGCATCCCTACAATAACCGCGACGCCCGCCATCTGTTCCGGCGTGCGGGCAAAGCGCCTCGCGGTTGCCGCCGGGATAATCAGCAGGGATGTGATAATCAGCGCGCCGACAAACTTCATGGCGACGCCGATAGTCAGCGCCGTAACCAGCATCAGCAGCATTTTTACCCGTTGCAGGTTGACGCCGTCGACGTGGGCTAAATCCGGACTGATGGTCATCGATAGCAGATTACGCCACTGCCACAGCAGCACGCCAAGCACAACGGCGACGCCCAGCCCGATGGAGAAAATGTCCGGCAGGGTGACCGACAGCAGATCGCCAAACAGATAAGCCATCAGATCTACGCGCACGTTGGACATCAGGCTGACGACAACCAGACCAAGTGAAAGCGCGCTGTGCGCCATAATACCGAGCAGCGTATCGATTGCGAGCTGCGGGCGCTTCTCCAGCCATACAAGGCCAACAGCCAACAGCAGCGTTACGGCGATAACGGCATAAAACGGATTCACGTTAAGAAGCAGGCCAAACGCTACGCCCAGCAGCGAAGCGTGGGCCAGCGTATCGCCGAAATAGGACATCCGACGCCAGACGACGAACGAACCTAGCGGCCCCGCCGCGCAGGCAAGCAATATCCCGGCAAGCCAGCCGGGCAATAACAATTCAATCATGACTGGCCGTTCCCTCTGCGCAGAATAATGCGTCCGGTAAGATCGTGACGATGATTATGGTTGTGGCGATAAATTCCCAGTTGTTCCGCGCCGCGCTGGCCGAACATAGAGATAAATTCCGGGTGCATGGAGACGACTTCCGGCGTGCCGGAGCAGCAGATGTGATGGTTAAGGCACAGCACATCGTCGGTTTTTGCCATCACCAGATGCAGGTCGTGCGATACCATCAGGACCGCGCAGTCCAGCTCATGGCGTAGCTGGTCAATCAGGTTGTACAGCGCCAGTTGGCCATTTACGTCAACGCCCTGGGTCGGTTCATCAAGCACCAGCAGCTGCGGACTGTTTAGCAGCGCCCGCGCCAGCAGGACGCGCTGGTTCTCACCGCCGGAAAGTTTTTGCATCGGGGCATCAATAAGATGCGCTGCCTGCACGCGCTTGAGCGCCGGCAGAATATCGCTTTTCTTCACCCCCGGCCGCAGACGCAGAAAGCGGTTTACCGTTAGCGGTAGAGTGGCATCAAGGTACAGTTTTTGCGGCACGTAACCGATACGCAAACTACTGTCGCGCTTGATTACCCCGCTATCAGGTGCTACCAGACCCAGCACTACACGGACTAAGGTAGATTTTCCTGCGCCGTTTGGGC
>DALYUA010000384.1:0-3552 GCA_031993245.1 Buttiauxella sp.
CCCGCCAAACATATTGACTAATTTCTGTAACTGCATAATCTGATGGGCCGGCCCAAAAAGGATATTAAAGACGTCTGGCAACCTGAGTTGTCTCGCGGATGCTGATAAGCGCTGAATATTTCTTTGAAAAGCTTTTGATTTTCCGCTGTTAAGCACGAGATTCAGAAAACCACGCTTTTCTGAAGCTCGTCAGCAAGATCGGGGCCTAGCCTGCCATTTTCTGCTCAACGTCGCGATGACCTGGATCAATCGCACTGGCGCAGCCTTATTTTTTGCATAAAAATTCATAATTAATGAAATTCTACGCATCGCGCAGATGATTACTTTTCCTTATGTTGACGCCCTTTGTTGAAAGAATATGACACCCGGTTAAAAACAGTGTCATGCTGCACGCACAGGCAATATAGCAGCACAACATGCTAATAATGTTATTAATACCAGCATGGTCTGTAATTCCGGTGCCTTTCAGACAGTGAGAGAGATCACATAACCCGGCTCGTTTAACGAGGGTTTAATCTCGTCAAAAACACGTTAATAATCTTAATTATCAAGAAGTTAATTGCCGCGTAGCATAGTTTCGTAGAAATAAGAATGCCATTTGACCTGTGTGCGCTTTCCCGATAACTTGGAAATCCGCTGGAAGCTTTCTGGGTGGGTTCTGTGCCCATCATATTTATGCAGTAGTTAAGATTCCCTCTAAAGCAAGTCCTCAACACTTGTGAAACCGGATGCGTTGGCTTTTAAGAGGGCGACACGCGAGGTAAGCGCAGATGCGCAAACCCCGTCGCCATGTCCTTGCTGTGCCCACGCGCAAACGGTATCGGGAATCACGTAGAGCCTGGGGAGGTTCACTGATATGTTGTACGATAAATCCCTTGAGAAGGATAACTGTGGTTTCGGCCTGATCGCCCACATAGAAGGCGAACCTAGCCACAAGGTAGTGCGTACTGCTATTCACGCACTGGCCCGAATGCAGCACCGTGGTGCAATACTCGCCGATGGCAAGACCGGTGACGGTTGCGGCCTGCTGCTACAAAAACCCGATCGCTTTTTCCGTATCGTTGCGGAAGAGCGCGGCTGGCGTTTAGCCAAAAATTATGCCGTTGGCATGATTTTCTTAAATAAAGACGACGCGTTAGCCAACGCCAGTCGCCGTATTGTTGAAGAAGAGCTGCAAAACGAAACCCTGTCGATTGTTGGCTGGCGCGAAGTGCCAACCAACGAAGACGTGCTCGGTGAAATCGCCCTCTCCTCAAAACCTCGCATCGAACAAATTTTTGTTAATGCCCCGGCCGGCTGGCGTCCGCGTGATATGGAACGTCGCCTGTTTATCGCCCGTCGTCGCATTGAGAAACGTATCCAGGATAAAGATTTCTACGTTTGTAGCCTCTCAAACCTAGTAAACATCTATAAAGGTCTGTGTATGCCGGCAGATTTGCCGCGCTTTTACCTGGACCTGGCGGACCTGCGTCTGGAATCGGCCATTTGCCTGTTCCACCAGCGCTTCTCCACCAATACCGTGCCACGCTGGCCGCTGGCACAACCGTTCCGCTATCTGGCGCATAACGGCGAAATCAACACTATTACCGGTAACCGCCAGTGGGCACGCGCCCGTACCTACAAATTCCAGACGCCGCTGATCCCGGATCTGCATGATGCCGCGCCGTTCGTTAATGAAACCGGCTCTGACTCCAGCTCAATGGATAATATGCTGGAGCTGCTGCTGGCGGGCGGGATGGACATCGTCCGCGCCATGCGCCTGCTGGTGCCGCCAGCCTGGCAAAACAACCCGAACATGGACCCGGAGCTGCGCGCCTTCTTTGACTTTAACTCCATGCATATGGAGCCGTGGGACGGCCCGGCCGGTATCGTAATGTCCGACGGGCGTTTCGCCGCCTGTAACCTGGACCGTAACGGCTTGCGCCCTGCGCGCTACGTTATCACCAAAGACAAGCTCATCACCTGCGCCTCTGAAGTCGGCATCTGGGATTACCAGCCGGACGAAGTGGTGGAAAAAGGCCGCGTTGGCCCAGGCGAGCTGATGGTTATCGACACCCGTATCGGTCGCATTCTCCACTCAGCGGAAACCGATGAAGAGCTGAAAAGCCGCCACCCTTATAAAGAGTGGATGGAAAACAACGTTCGTCGTCTGGTGCCGTTTGAGGATCTGCCGGATGAAGAAGTTGGCGCCCGTGAACTGGATGACGATACGCTGGCAAGCTATCAGAAGCAGTTTAACTACAGCAGCGAAGAGCTGGATTCTATCCTGCGCGTGCTGGGCGAAAACGGCCAGGAAGCGGTCGGTTCAATGGGTGACGATACTCCGTTTGCCGTGCTCTCCAGCCAGCCACGCATTATTTACGATTACTTCCGCCAGCAGTTTGCACAGGTGACCAACCCGCCAATCGATCCGCTGCGTGAAGCGCACGTGATGTCGCTTGCCACCAGCATTGGCCGCGAGATGAACGTCTTCTGTGAAGCAGAAGGCCAGGCGCACCGTCTGAGCTTCAAATCGCCGATTCTGCTGTGGTCTGACTTCCAGCAGCTAACCAATCTGGATGAAGAATATTACCGCGCCGACACGCTGGATATCACTTACGATGTGACCGAGAAATCGCTGCACGAAACCGTAAGCGCGCTGTGCGACGAAGCCGAACGCATGGTACGCAACGGCACCGTGCTGCTGGTACTCTCTGACCGCAACATTGCCAAAAACCGCCTGCCGGTTCCGGCACCGATGGCGGTTGGTGCGATTCAGACTCGTCTCGTTGAGAAGAACCTGCGCTGCGACGCTAACATCATCGTTGAAACCGCAAGCGCCCGCGACCCGCATCATTTCGCAGTTCTGCTGGGCTTTGGTGCGACGGCAATCTATCCGTACCTCGCCTATGAATCACTGGCAAGGCTTATCGATACCGCTGCAATCGATAAAAACTACCGCACGGTGATGCAGAACTATCGCAACGGCATCAACAAAGGGCTGTACAAGATCATGTCCAAAATGGGCATCTCGACTATCGCCTCCTATCGTTGCTCCAAGCTGTTTGAAGCCGTAGGCCTGCATAAAGAAGTTTCCGAGCTCTGCTTCCAGGGCGTGGTCAGCCGTATCGGCGGTGCGGGCTTTAGCGACTTCCAGCAGGATCTGCTGAACCTGTCGAAACGTGCGTGGCTGGTGCGTAAGCCGCTGGATCAGGGCGGGCAGCTGAAGTTCGTCCACGGCGGCGAATATCACGCCTACAACCCGGATGTGGTGCAAACGCTGCAGAAAGCGGTACAAAGCGGCGAATACACAGATTATCAGGAATACGCGAAGCTGGTGAACGAGCGTCCGGTGGCAACGCTGCGCGATATGCTGGCTCTGAATCCGCAGGGCGAGAGCGTGCGCATTGAAGAGGTTGAGCCAGCCACCGAGCTGTTCAAACGCTTCGACACCGCGGCCATGTCTATCGGCGCGCTGAGCCCGGAAGCGCATGAATCCCTGGCAGAAGCGATGAACAGCATCGGCGGAAACTCTAACTCCGGCGAAGGCGGCGAAGACCCGGCGCGTTACGG
>DALYUA010000385.1:0-3535 GCA_031993245.1 Buttiauxella sp.
CGGGCAGCCATTTATCGGCAATAATCCCCACCAGACCCGGCATCAGCAACGCCGCAATACCTTTGGTGCTGTAAACCATGCCCACGTCGGCCCCGCGAAAGCCGAGGGTATTGATCATATAAGAGCCCAGCGTGACCAGCCAGGCACCCCAGATGAAGTACTGCAAAAACAACATGATTTTCAAGCGTAGTTTAATCGCCATGTGTTTTACCCGGTGTTGTGTTTGCCTCAG
This sequence comes from Buttiauxella sp., assembly GCA_031993245.1. GTDB lineage: Bacteria > Pseudomonadota > Gammaproteobacteria > Enterobacterales > Enterobacteriaceae > Dryocola. The sequence continues at coordinate 233 of DALYUA010000385.1, forward strand.
GCGAGTTTGCCCAGGAAGCCGCAGATAAGATTGATGAAGTTCTGACGTGAAAGCTGGGCTGCGGCAAGCGTTTGTGCGTGGGAAAGCTCCACGCTGCCCAGCCCCTCGGCAAGATTGGTTATCGCCGCTACGGCAACCACTTTCAGGCCGCAATGACGTGCGCTAATTACCTCCGGCACCACGGACATCCCTACAACATCGCCGCCAATGATTTGCATCATGCGAATTTCTGCAGCGGTTTCGAAGTTTGGGCCGGGATAGGAAACAAAAACGCCTTCGCTGAGCGGGAAGCCCTCTTCCCGGGCCACCTGCTGCAAAATACCGCGATAGTCTGCGTCATAGGCGTTGGCAAGCGAGAAGAAACGTTCGCCAAAGCGTTCGTCATTCAGCCCGACGGTCGGCGTGCCCGGCATGGTATTGATGTGGTCATTCAGGGCAACCAGGCTGCCTGGCCCCACTTCGGGACGCAGCGAACCTGCGGCGTTAGTGGAAAAGAGCACTTCGCAGCCCAGCAGCTTAAAAGTACGCACGGCGCTGGTCATCACCGACATACCTCGCCCTTCGTAAAAATGGCCGCGGCCTTTCATACATGCCACAGGCACGCCGGCAAGCGTCCCGACCACCAGTTCCCCTGCGTGTCCGTGCACGGTACTCACCGGAAAGCCGGGTAATTCGTCATAAGGGAAAACGACGGGCTGTTCGATTTTTTCCGCCAGTTCCCCCAGGCCTGAGCCAAGAATAAATGCAACGCGTGGAACCAGACCGTTGATACGCGAACGAATAATGTCCGCAGCGTAGTAAGGGGAGTTGTCCAGGGTGGTCGTCGGCATCAGGTGCTCCTTGTCATGCTGTCGAAAAAAGGTTGATTAACAGCACCTCTTATACCGACAGATGACAGCCCTTCACCAATACCGATTACCCGAAGGATCGATAGCGAAAATGTATTGATAAAAAACGGCGGCAGAGCGCCGCCGTGGAAACTAGCGTGTGGCCCAACCCTGCTTATGTAAATAATCCAGAATAAACGGGCGGCTTTCTTTAATAACGGTGCGACGAATATGGTCGCTCCAGGTATCCCGTCGCGCGTTGCTGTCACGGGTAAGATAATACTGAGCCATCTCCTCGTCGTACTGTGCGAGCAGCTCTTGATCAACCGGCTGGTAGTGATTTTCGTGCACCAGCATGGCGGCAGGCATACGCGGTTTCACACCGTGATCCTGATCGGGCCAGCCCAGGCAGAGGCCAAACAACGGCAGGACATGTTTTGGTAAACCAAGAAGCTCGGTTACGGCTTCAATACTGTTGCGAATGCCGCCGATATACACGCCGCCCAGCCCCAGCGATTCCGCTGCGGTAAAGGCGTTCTGCCCCATCATGGCGGTGTCTACCGCCCCTAACAATAGCTGCTCCGCAAGACCCAGCTCGGCATTCGGGCAAATCTGCAACAGGCGATTAAAATCGGCGCAAAATACCCAAAATTCTGCGGCCTGCGCCACATGCTGCTGTCCGCCGGTTAGCGTCACAAACTGCTCGCGCATCGCTTTATCGGTAATACGAATTATCGAACTACACTGCAAAAAACTGGAGCTGGAGACCGACTGGGCGCTGGCTATAATCGCCGCTCGTTGTTTGTCTGTGATGGGCTCATCGGTGAACCTGCGAATGGACCGGTGCGCGCGAAGCAGATCAATGGTCGGCGTCATCTCGTTTTTCCTTTATCTTGTCGGTTGGCAATTTATCTTCTGGCAACGGGCCTTTGGTCACCAGTGGAGCAAGGTTCTGCGCCATGGCCCAGACCAGTAACGCTGCTGCCGGGATCATCAGCGCAATGCCCAAAAATACCATGACAATGGCGACGCCAGCACTACCGATTGGTGCGGGTAAAGAGACATACCCATGCAGGGAGAGGTAAGAAAGAAGCAAAAAGCCGATACCGATAACTTCGAGTAATAATACCGGCCTGGGTAATGCACCAAGTGAACGCATCCGCCTGTCTCCAGAAGCAATTAGCGCTTAAGTATATCCTGGTTGGCCGGCTTTGAGATTGTTAACCATAGATGCCAGGTATCAAACTAACAGGCAGGACCTTCTTTTCAAAACGGTAAGTTAACGGCATTATGCTCCCTATTCGCCGGTTCGGATCGGCCACAAAAACTAAGGAGATACCATGTTTGCAGTAATCTTTGGGCGCCCTGGCTGCCCGTATTGCGTTCGTGCTAAAGAGTTGGCTGAGAAACTGACCGCTGAGCGTGACGACTTTAACTTCCGCTATGTTGATATTCACGCTGAAGGCATCACCAAGGCCGATCTGGAAAAAACCGTTGGTAAGCCGGTCGAAACCGTACCGCAGATTTTCCTCGATCAGAAACACATCGGTGGTTGCACCGATTTCGAAGCTTATGCGAAAGAGCATCTGGCTTTGTTCCAGAGCGCAGAGTAGCAGACAAAAGCTATGAAAAACCGGCTCAGCGAGCCGGTTCAGCTTGATGACAAACACCCGAAAAGCGTGGTTTTCGGGCGTTTGGGGTAAACCAGAAGATATAATTCTTTGTTTTTAAAAATAATTTGCAAAGTAACTTTTAACGATAAAGAACTTTGTCAACATTCTCACCGGCTCAGCGAGCCGGTTTTTTTGTACTTAACGATCGCCTGCGCAGCATATTAATCAGCAGAAAACCCAGCGATCCCAGCGACGTCCAGAATATCGCGCTGAGCAGCCAGGCCACTTCCTGCCAGAAAGCGCGAACTGGCGTTAAGGTGATATGCGCCAGCACCAGACACAGCGGCAGCGCCAGTAATGCGCCCACCAGCGGCCCCAGCACCTTCCCCTCTTTAGCAAGGAAGCTGGCAATGGCGCCAGGTAAGACAAAAAGCAGACAACCCAGCTCCATATGACTCGCGGCCATAAAGCTGCGTGACACGAACAAGTGCAGCGTCAGAAAAACCAGAATAAAGAGCACAAAGCAGCAGATTATCCCTAACCTGCGTTGTCCACGCCTGTACATACTTTTCTCCTTCAAGTCACCTGTATCGAACCAATAAACCGTTACTCTCGGCTGCGCAAAGAGATTCAGGTTTGATAAAGTTGCGGCTATCCATGCCAAAAATGCATGCTGTAATTAGCACAATATTCTTACTAGCCGTTAATCTTTATAAAGATTAAACTAACGGCCATTGTCAGGGTGTCACTTATGATATTCAGATGCTTTTAAAATAGGTCACTTAGCGCGGTAACGCGCAAAACCTTATCGCAAAAAACTCTTTCTTTCAATAGCTTACTGGTAAACAAGAAGTTAGCCTTCG
>DALYUA010000386.1:0-3530 GCA_031993245.1 Buttiauxella sp.
CTTGACCATGTAAAACCGAAAAATATCGCGATTATTCATGACAAGCAGCAATACGGCGAAGGTCTTGCGCGCTCGGTTCAGGATAACCTGAAGAAAGGCGGGGCGAACGTGGTGTTCTTTGACGGTATCACCGCAGGCGAGAAAGATTTCTCCACGCTGGTGGCGCGCCTGAAGAAAGAGAATATCGATTTCGTTTACTACGGCGGTTATCACCCGGAAATGGGCCAGATTCTGCGTCAGTCTCGTGCCGCAGGTCTGAAAACCAAGTTTATGGGGCCGGAAGGCGTGGCGAACGTTTCCCTGTCTAACATTGCCGGTGATTCTGCCGAAGGCATGCTGGTGACCAAGCCGAAGAACTACGATCAGGTTCCTGCTAACAAACCAATCGTGGACGCAATCAAAGCGAAGAAACAGGATCCTAGCGGCGCATTCGTATGGACTACCTATGCTGCGCTGCAATCGCTGGCGGCAGGTCTGAATAAATCAGAAGACCCTACTGAAATCGCTACTTACCTGAAAGCGAGTACGGTGGAAACGGTAATGGGTCCGCTCTCCTGGGATGAGAAGGGCGATCTGAAGGGCTTTGAGTTTGGCGTATTTACCTGGCATGCCAACGGTACAGCGACCGACGCGAAATAAGCTTTATAATTCCCTCTCCCACGGGAGAGGGTTTATTTTTCCCATCCGCCCGTTTGGGCTTTGAACCCTACAGCCTGCATAAAAGCAGCCATTACGCCGCGGTCTTCCACGCCGACGTCGGCCATCCACCAGTCGGTAACCGCCGGGTTATCGCGCAGCACTTCTTCTAACAGATATTGCCCCACGCCGCGTCGACGTGTGATTTCACGTACCCGCAACGAGTCCAGCGCACCCTGTGTTCCGGTAAGCGTAACGCGCACCGCGCCCAGCAGGCGTTCGTTAAATTTTGCTGCGTAAATCCGATGATTATCACTGAGCCTGAGCGAAGCGCTGGAATATTCCGGCCAGATCTTAGCGAGATCGATCTTATCCTGAGCGCTACACTCAAACAGACGAATGATGGTGAGTTTCATAAGCGAGTTAACCAAAAAGCGGGAAAACCTCGATTGTAACCAATTTATTTGCGCCAGACGCTTTATCTTTTTTCCGCCCCTGTGCAGCCGATTACATTATTTGACAAACATTAAGCAGTTTGAATAACGTCAGATTGAAATTTGTTCAGTATAAAACCCTAAAACGTAGTGAATTATTCCGCTCTTTGTATCGCTATTTTATGCTGAAAACGGCGCTTTTTTTTGTTTCACTCTGCTCAAATACAGAATAATATCTCTGCTTAATCGCCTGAAAAATAGAGCTTTTAGCCGTAAAAATTGTAAATTTTAGCGCTAAGCCCTTAAAGGCAATGATAAAAAGTGAAATTGATTATAAAAAGCACTGGATATTTTATAGCCAGCGCAAGACCACAGAATGACGAAAGAAATGGGGATTGAAACGGATGAAAATGAACGCGAAGACATTACTCGCCGGGATAGTTGCTTTGGCGGTGTCTCACGCGGCAACCGCTGCAGACATTAAAGTCGCCGTTGTCGGGGCGATGTCTGGCCCGGTCGCACAATGGGGTGATATGGAGTTCAACGGCGCGCGTCAGGCTATCAAAGACATCAACGCCAAAGGCGGTATCAAAGGCGATAAGCTCGTCGCGGTTGAATACGACGATGCATGCGATCCGAAACAGGCCGTTGCGGTTGCCAACAAAATTGTTAACGACGGCGTGCGCTATGTGATTGGCCACCTTTGCTCTTCTTCCACTCAGCCTGCGTCTGACATCTACGAAGACGAAGGCATCCTGATGATCACCCCGGGCGCTACCAATCCGGAGCTGACAAGCCGTGGCTACGAGATGATCATGCGCACCGCAGGCCTGGACTCTTCCCAGGGACCAACGGCTTCTAAATATATTCTTGAGCACGTTAAACCGCAGCGTATCGCCATCATCCATGACAAGCAGCAATATGGCGAAGGCCTGGCGCGTTCGGTGCAGGACGGCCTGAAAAAAGCGGGCGCCAATATCGTCTTCTTTGACGGCATTACCGCGGGCGACAAAGATTTCTCCACGCTGGTGGCGCGTCTGCAAAAAGAAAATATCGATTTCGTTTACTACGGCGGTTACTACCCGGAAATGGGGCAGATCCTGCGACAGGCGCGTGCTGTAGGCCTGAAAACCCAGTTTATGGGGCCGGAAGGCGTGGGTAATGCATCGCTGTCTAATATCGCAGGCCCGGCGGGCGAGGGCATGCTTGTTACCATGCCGAAGCGCTATGACCAGGACCCGGCGAACAAAACTATCGTCGATGCGCTCAAAGCGCAGAAGAAAGATCCAAGTGGCCCGTATGTGTGGATCACCTATGCAGCCGTGCAGTCGCTGGCAACCGCACTTGAACGCAGCGGCAGCACGGAACCTGCGGATCTGGTTAAAGATTTGAAAGCAAACGGTGCAAACACCGTGATTGGGCCGCTGAACTGGGATGCGAAAGGCGATCTGAAGGGATTTGAGTTTGGTGTCTTCCAGTGGCACGCCGATGGTTCGTCCTCCGTGGCGAAATAAGGCGGCTACATTAGTCATCCCACCTTTCGGGTGTAAAACCTGAAAGGCATAAGAAAGGTTAAGTTATGTCCGAGCAGTTTCTCTATTTCCTGCAGCAGATGTTTAACGGCGTCACGCTGGGCAGCACCTATGCGCTGATCGCCATCGGCTATACCATGGTGTACGGCATTATCGGCATGATCAACTTCGCTCACGGCGAAGTGTATATGATTGGTAGCTACGTCTCGTTTATGATTATCGCGGCGCTGATGATGCTGGGTATCGACGCAGGCTGGTTGCTGGTTGGCGCCGGATTCATCGGCGCGATTATCATTGCCAGCGCCTATGGCTGGAGCATTGAACGCGTGGCTTATAAGCCGGTGCGTAACTCCAAGCGTCTGATTGCCCTTATCTCCGCCATCGGGATGTCCATCTTCCTGCAAAACTATGTCAGCCTGACGGAAGGTTCCCGCGATATCGCGTTGCCAAGCCTCTTTAACGGTCAATGGGTTATCGGTGCGAGCGAAAACTTCACCGCCACCATCACCACTATGCAGCTTGTTATCTGGGTCGTGACCTTCCTTGCGATGCTGGCGCTGACGTTATTTATCCGTTATTCCCGCATGGGGCGCGCCTGCCGTGCCTGCGCAGAAGACCTGAAAATGGCGAGCCTGCTGGGTATTAACACCGATCGAGTTATCTCCCTGACCTTCGTTATTGGTGCGGCGATGGCCGCGGTTGCTGGCGTGCTGCTCGGCCAGTTCTACGGCGTTATCAACCCGTACATCGGCTTTATGGCGGGCATGAAAGCCTTTACCGCGGCGGTTCTCGGCGGTATCGGCAGTATTCCTGGCGCGATGATTGGCGGTCTGATTCTGGGCGTTGCCGAAGCGCTGACCTCAGCGTATCTGAGCACCGAATATAAAGACGTCGTCTCCTTTGCCCTGCTGATCGTGGTGCTGCTGGT
>DALYUA010000387.1:0-3530 GCA_031993245.1 Buttiauxella sp.
TTGATTTTAAGTAAATTTAATGTTGCATTTTAGATAATTTTTGATGTACTTAAAACGTGAGCGGTAGTTCCCGGCTGTGAAGTTTAATCACAATGGAGATCGCGAATGGTAGGGTCCTGCACTGGACGAGTGAAAAAACATCTTACCCGCACATCCCGGTGCGGAGGTCTTTCCTCCGGCTTCGCTATCTTCACCGCTAAAATTCCTGATTCCACCACACTACAACGTGTCAACGATGCGCTAAGCGGCGCCTGTCGCCTGACTGGCGCATCATCTCAACCGGCAGTTCATGGCTTACAAGGAAGCCAAACCTCATCCGTTAGTAAGCATAATCGCGTCCATACAGGTGACGCGGGAAATGAAACCAACTGTAAGGTGCCATCCATGGGAAGACAGAAAGCAGTGATCAAAGCTCGTCGTGAAGCAAAACGTGTACTAAGACGAGATTCGCGGAGCCACCGGCAACGTGAAGAGGAATCGGTCACCACGCTTGTGCAGATGAGCGGCGTAGAATCTATTGGTATGGCGAGGGATTGCCGCGACAATTCACCAATAGCCGCGCGAAACGAGGCTCAGGAGCACTATCTTAACGCCATCGAGAGAAAGCAGTTGATATTCGCCACCGGGGAAGCGGGGTGTGGCAAAACTTATATCAGCGCGGCGAAAGCCGCTGAGGCCCTGATACATAAGGATGTCGACAGGATAATTGTTACCCGGCCGGTCCTGCAGGCTGACGAAGATCTCGGCTTCTTGCCTGGCGACATCGCGGAAAAATTCGCACCGTATTTCCGCCCGGTGTACGACATTCTGGTGCGGCGGCTGGGCTCCTCTTTCATGCAATATTGTCTGCGGCCCGAAATCGGTAAAGTAGAGATTGCGCCGTTCGCCTATATGCGCGGGCGCACCTTTGAAAATGCGGTAGTGATTCTTGATGAGGCGCAGAATGTTACCGCAGCGCAAATGAAGATGTTCCTGACGCGCCTTGGGGAAAACGTGACGGTTATCGTGAATGGCGACATTACGCAGTGTGATTTGCCTGCGGGTGTACAGTCAGGCTTAAGCGATGCGCTGGCGCGTTTCGAAGAAGATGAAATGATAGGTGTAGTGCGCTTTGGCAAACAGGATTGTGTCCGTTCGGCCCTGTGCCAGCGGACATTAAACGCTTACGACTAATTGCTTCTGTAGCAGATTTTAAAAGCCCAAACCTGGTTTGGGCTTTTTTCTTTGCGCGAATTATTTACCCAAAATGTGAGGGTGGTCATAAGCCCTGGTCAAGGAGAGACAATTTTGGCTTGCTGAGAATTATCTCCCGCCTGACCTCATGCCGTATACTCATTTCACGCAAAGAAAAGCAGTACTTTTTAAATTTTCGGCTATTGGCCCGTCAACAACTCAGACAAAAAAGGATGTTTGTCTAACCTGTAATCTATCTGGAATATGAGGATTTCGTATGGAAAAGAAAGTCATCTATCTGTTTTGTTCCGCCGGGATGTCCACTTCATTGCTGGTGTCGAAAATGAAAGCACAGGCCGCGAAATATGAAGTTCCGGTCATTATTGAAGCGTTTCCTGAAACCCTGGCGGGCGAAAAGGGCGGCGTGGCGGATCTCATTCTGCTGGGGCCGCAAATCGCCTATATGCTGCCTGAAATTAAAAAAATATTACCAAACAAGCCGGTAGAAGTTATTGACTCCGCCATGTATGGCAAAATTGATGGACTGGGCGTCCTGAAGGCCGCCGTTGCATCGATCAAAAAAGCAGCAAACAGTTAATTTTAATTATTGTTTTATTTTTCCGTCAAAGAAAGACCTTACACACCCTGGCCGCCGTCTGGCGGCATTAAAGGAAAATGCAAATGAGTAAAGTCATTGATTCACTTGAAAAGGTACTCCTTCCTTTTGCCGTCAAAATAGGAAAACAGCCGCACGTTAACGCAATTAAAAATGGTTTTATCAAGTTAATGCCGTTAACCCTGACGGGGGCCATGTTTGTTCTTATCAATAATGTATTTTTAAGCTTTGGAGCAGGCTCCTTCTTCTATTCATTAGGTATTCGTTTAGACCCCTCGACTATTGAAACCCTTAATGGGTTAAAAGCCATCGGCGGCAATGTGTACAACGGTACATTAGGTATTATGTCGCTGATGGCTCCCTTTTTTATAGGGATGGCCCTGGCTGAAGAGCGTAAAGTTGATTCACTGGCCGCGGGATTATTATCCGTTGCCGCATTTATGACCGTCACGCCTTATAGCGTAGGCGAAGCTTATGCCGTGGGGGCTAATTGGTTAGGCGGCGCGAATATTATTTCAGGTATTATTATCGGACTTATTGTTGCCGAAATGTTTACCTTCGTTATTCGACGTAACTGGGTTATCAGATTACCCGATAGCGTACCCGCTTCGGTATCTCGCTCGTTCTCTGCGTTAATTCCGGGCTTTATTATTCTGTCTATCTTCGGGATTATTTCCTGGGCGCTGGCCTCCTTTGGCAGCAACTTCCACCAGATCATTATGGACTCTATCTCCACGCCGCTGGCGTCGATGGGAGCAGTGGTGGGCTGGGCTTACGTTATCTTCACTTCTCTGCTGTGGTTCTTCGGCGTGCACGGATCTCTGGCGCTGGCAGCGCTCGACAGCGGCATCATGACCCCGTGGGCGTTGGAAAACGTAGCTATCTACACCCAGTACGGCTCTGTGGATGCGGCGCTCGAAGCCGGTAAGTCGTTCCATGTCTGGGCGAAACCGATGCTTGATTCCTATATCTTCCTCGGCGGCACCGGCGCAACGCTTGGCTTAATCATCGCCATCTTTATTGGTTCACGCCGCGCCGATCACCGTCAGGTGGCGAAGCTGGCACTGCCTTCCGGCATCTTCCAGATTAACGAACCTATCCTGTTCGGGCTGCCAATCATTATGAACCCGGTGATGTTTATCCCGTTTGTACTGATCCAACCGATTCTGGCCGCGATTACGCTTGTCGCCTACTATCTGGGACTTATCCCGCCGATTACCAACATCGCACCATGGACAATGCCTACCGGTCTGGGCGCCTTCTTTAACACTAACGGAAGCATTGCCGCTCTGCTGCTGGCCCTGTTTAACCTGGGCGTTGCGACGCTGGTTTACCTGCCTTTCGTTGCCATTTCCAATAAGGCGCAGAGCGTTATTGAAGAAGAAGAAAGTGAAGAAGACATTGCCGATGCGTTGAAATTCTAACCAGGACTGCTGCCGGAGGGGGAGTATCCTCTCCGGCGTTGACCGACTAAGGAGTGAGAAATAAAGATGTTTGATTTAGATAACGTTGCTGAAACGCCAGAAGTGCAGGATCTCGAAGAAGTGGTAATGGGGTTAATCATTAACTCAGGGCAGGCCCGCAGCCTGGCGTATGCCGCGCTGAAAAAAGCGAAAGAAGGCGATTTTGAACAGGCCCACGACCTGATGGCCAAATCTCGCCTGTCGCTGAACGAAGCGCACCATATACAAACAAAGCTGATTGAAAATGACCAGGGCGAAGGCAAAACCAAAGTTAGCCT
>DALYUA010000388.1:0-3523 GCA_031993245.1 Buttiauxella sp.
CCTGGTATTGCGCAGGCCCTGGTACGTAATTCTGCGAATATTAGCTACGTTTTTCCAGCAGGGTACGGTAGATAACGCCGCCCAGAATACCGCCGATAACTGGCATTACCCAGAACAGCCATAACTGTTGCAGAGCCCAACCTCCCTGGAATATCGCCACTGCCGTACTTCGGGCAGGGTTTACAGAAGTGTTGGTGACGGGAATGCTGATCAGATGAATTAGCGTTAATGCCAGACCAATAGCAACAGGTGCGAAACCGGCTGGCGCCATTTTGTCAGTTGCTCCGTGAATAACAATTAAGAAACCACAGGTTAATACAACCTCAATAATAATCGCGGAGAGCATAGAATAACCGCCTGGTGAATGTTCACCGAAGCCATTAGTTGCAAAGCCGCTGGCCGCTGCGTCAAAACCACTTTGACCGCTGGCGATTAAATAAAGAATGCCAGCGGCGGCGGCTCCGCCAATTACCTGAGCGATAATATATCCAGGCACGTCTTTAAAAGAGAAACGACCGCCAGCCCACAAACCCAGGGTAACCGCTGGATTGAAGTGGCCGCCGGAAATATGACCCACAGCATAAGCCATTGTCAGTACAGTTAAACCAAACGCCAGAGCAACGCCTGCAAAACCAATACCTACCTGTGGAAAAGCTGCTGCTAATACTGCGCTGCCACAGCCACCAAATACCAGCCAGAACGTACCAAAGCATTCAGCTGTTAATTTTCTGAACATAACTACCCCTGTATGAAAACAACAGTCAGGCGCGACAGGCAATTAATATGTGATATGCACTGTTTTATTAACGCCTTTGCAGCCTGACAAACAAGATTAAAAACGAGAAAGGCTACTAATTTTCTCTTCCCTAAGGCCGCACAATATAGATGGACGATTTGCGATAAGGCAATGGAATGTACTTAATTTTAAGAATTTACTTCAAAAATACGTTTTAATTTAAAATGGGGCGGAATTTTCCTGGATGACTTATTACTGGTAATAATGATGGAAAAACAGGCAGAATTATTTCAGTTAAAACGGCTGGATGTCATCGGTGCTATATCGAGTAAATACTTATAAGGCCTGAGCCCTTCCCGCTATACTCCATTTATTGCCAGCCCTGGCAACGGACAGACAGGCAGCTGATGCCCCAGGAGGGAATATGTTTCTCGAACGAGTTGAGATTGTCGGGTTTCGCGGTATTAACCGTCTGTCATTAATGCTTGAGCAAAACAACGTGCTGATCGGCGAGAATGCCTGGGGTAAATCGAGCCTGCTGGACGCCCTCACTCTATTGCTTTCTCCGCAGGAAAAGCTTTATCACTTTGTCCGCGAAGATTTTCATTTTCCACCTGGCGATACGCTGGGACGTGAGCATCATCTGCATATTATTTTGACCTTCCGTGAGGCTGCGCCAGGACACTATCTGGGACGCAGGTATCGCAGGCTCGCACCGGTATGGATTGAAGGCGATGACGGCTATCGTCGCATCATGTATCGCCTTGAAGGTGAGCTTGCGGAGGATAATACGGTATTGACGCTGCGCAGCTTCCTTGACGATGTGGCAAAGCCCATCGTGCTTGAAGATATTGACGCGCTTGCTCAGCAAATTACCCGTCTCAATCCAGTTCTCAGGCTGCGCGATGCACGGTTTATGCGTCGTTTACGCAACGGCAGCGTGCCGGATATGCCGGCCACGGAAATGACCGCCCGGCAGTTGGATTTTCTGGCGCGCGAGCTGGTTTCACGTCCGCAAAACCTCACGGATTCCCAGCTACGGGAAGGGCTTTCTGCCATGGTGCAACTGCTGGAACATTACTTTTCGGAGCAGGGCGCCGTTGCCCAACGCCGCCTGATGCGTCGTCGTTCGCATGATGAACAACGCAGCTGGCGATACCTTGATATCATCAACCGGATGATCGACAAGCCCAACAGCCGTACGCATCGCATTATCCTGCTGGGCATGTTTTCCACCCTCTTACAGGCGAAGGGTACGGTAACGCTGGATAAAGATGCGCGTCCGCTGCTGCTGGTGGAGGATCCCGAAACCCGGCTGCATCCCATCATGCTTTCCGTAGCCTGGCATCTGCTTAACCTGCTGCCGTTGCAAAAGATCACCACTACCAACTCCGGCGAGCTGCTGTCGCTTACGCCGGTGGAGCAGGTTTGTCGCCTGGTGCGCGAATCTGCCAGAGTTGCCGCCTGGCGGCTTGGCCCCGGGGGCATGAACGCGGAAGAGAGCCGTCGAATCGCCTTTCATATTCGCTTTAATCGCGCCTCATCCCTTTTTGCCCGCTGCTGGTTACTGGTTGAAGGAGAAACCGAAGTCTGGGTGATGAATGAACTGGCGCGCCAGTGTGGCCACCATTTCGATGCCGAGGGGGTGAAGGTGATTGAATTTGCGCAGTCGGGACTCAGGCCGCTGATCAAGTTTGCGCGCAGAATGGGAATTGAATGGCATGTGCTTGTGGACGGTGACGAGGCGGGGAAAAAATATGCCGCCACCGTTCGCGGGCTGCTGGAAAATGACAGGGATCGGGAGCGCGACCACCTCACCGCGTTACCGGCTATGGATATGGAACACTTTATGTATCGACAGGGATTCGCAGATGTTTATCATCGCGTGGCGCATATCCCCGAGGATGTGCCGATGAATATGCGTCGCGTAATTATCAAAGCGATTCATCGCTCTTCCAAGCCGGATCTGGCCATTGAGGTGGCGATGGAAGCGGGACGGCGAGGCGTGGAGGCTGTCCCTTCGTTGTTACGCAAAAAGTTCTCGCGCGTATTATGGCTGGCGCGAGGCCGGGCGGACTAAAACTGGCTGGCGATACTTTCGACCATTCCATCGAGCAGCGAGTAGCGGCGGCGGTATTCGGCGCGTTTTTTACTGGCGACATCGTCCAGGAGCTTACGTGCCACTTCGCCCGGCATTCTGAAATAGCCGTCAGCCAGCAATTCCCCCTTCATTGACCGCCAGAAGCTGTCGTAATCCGCATGCAGCCTCTCTTTTTTCTTCTTTTGGTAACGCCATGAGCGATAGATGTGGGCGCTGTTGCTGACGGCCAGAATTTGCTGAATGTTGAGGTGTTGCGCCAGCTGGCAGGCGGCTTCAAGCAGCAGGCGTTTAGGAAATAAACCGTGGCAGGCTTTGGTTGCGCTCTGAATGGCGTCGTGGGGCACCCAGGATTTTGCGCCCTGCAGACCACCAATAAACAGCGTGGATTTACCCTGATAAAGGCATAAGGTAAACGTCAGTTCCGCAAGAGCCGTGCCTTCTTCATTAAGTATAATAAGCGTGGCTTCGCCCTCTTTATCCAGATTGGCAATCGCGCAGAAATCGATGAAGTATTGTGATCCGTCTTTACCCTCAATGCGGGCCAGATGCGCACCGCTTTCCGAAAGATGACGGCGCAACAGCCTTTCTGGCAGCGTACAAATCAACGTTTGATAATGGAAACACAATGCATTCAGGGTATCCTTGCGGTTAAAATTCACCGACAGGTAAGGACGATGCAGGCGGCA
>DALYUA010000389.1:0-3511 GCA_031993245.1 Buttiauxella sp.
TCCGCCGTGTTCGTGCCGATGGCGTTCTTCGGCGGCACCACGGGGGCTATTTATCGCCAGTTCTCGATTACCATAGTTTCGGCCATGGTGCTCTCGGTGCTGGTGGCGATGATCCTTACCCCTGCGCTTTGCGCCACGTTGCTTAAGCCTTTACATAAAGGTGAGCATCACGGGCAGAAAGGCTTTTTCGGCTGGTTTAACCGTATGTTCAACCGTAACGCCGCGCGATACGAAAGCAGCGTAGGCAGGATCCTGGCACGCAGCGCACGCTGGATACTGGTTTACGTCTTGCTGCTGGGCGGAATGGTGTTTCTGTTCCTTCGCTTGCCAACCTCATTCCTGCCGTTAGAAGATCGCGGGGTGTTTACCACGTCTGTTCAGCTCCCGGGCGGCGCAACGCAGCAGCAAACGCTGAAGGTCGTTGCGGATATCGAACAATATTATCTGACTAAAGAAAAAGATAACGTGCTGTCGGTCTTCTCAACCGTAGGCGCAGGGCCTGGCGGGAATGGGCAGAACGTGGCGCGGATGTTTGTGCGCCTGAAGGACTGGGACGATCGCGATCCGGACACGGGCAGCTCTTTCGCCATTATCGAGCGGGCCACTAAGGCCTTCCGTCACATTAAAGAGGCACGCGTTATCGCCAGCAGCCCACCGGCCATCAGCGGTCTGGGCAACGCAGCTGGATTTGATATGGAGCTGCAGGACCACGGCGGTGCCGGGCACGATGCGCTCATGAACGCGCGTGACCAACTGCTTAACCTGGCCGACAATGAACCGCAGCTGACCCGCGTTCGTCATAATGGCCTGGACGATAGCCCGCAGATGCAGATAGATATCGATCAGCGCAAAGCGCAGGCGCTGGGCGTTTCCATCGATGATATCAATGACACCCTGCAAACGGCCTGGGGCTCCAGCTATGTGAATGACTTTATGGATCGTGGCCGCGTGAAAAAAGTCTATGTGCAGGCCGCCGCCAAATACCGCATGCTGCCGGAGGATGTAAACCAGTGGTATGTGCGTAATAAAGAGGGTGGCATGGTGCCGTTCTCCGCCTTCTCTTCTTCGCGGTGGACAACGGGCTCGCCTCGTCTGGAGCGCTACAACGGCTATTCAGCCGTAGAGATCGTGGGCGAGGCCGCATCTGGCGTGAGTACCGGCACGGCTATGCAGATCATGGAAGGCCTGGTGCATAAACTGCCGAATGGATTTGGGCTTGAATGGACAGGCATGTCTTATCAGGAACGGCTTTCGGGCGCCCAGGCACCGGCGTTGTATGCGGTATCGCTGCTGGTGGTCTTCCTCTGTCTTGCCGCACTCTATGAAAGCTGGTCGGTGCCGTTCTCCGTTATGCTCGTTGTACCGCTTGGCGTCATCGGCGCCCTGCTCGCTACCTGGATGCGGGGGCTTGAGAATGACGTGTACTTCCAGGTTGGATTACTGACCGTTATCGGCCTGTCGGCGAAGAATGCGATATTGATTGTTGAGTTCGCCAATGACCTGAACGCCCAGGGGCGTGAGCTGGTCACAGCCACTCTCGACGCCTGCCGCCAGCGTTTACGTCCGATACTGATGACGTCGCTGGCCTTTATCTTCGGCGTGCTGCCCATGGCAACCAGCAGCGGCGCAGGCTCCGGCAGCCAGCACGCGGTAGGTACGGGCGTGATGGGCGGTATGATTTCAGCGACGGTGCTGGCAATATTCTTTGTGCCGCTGTTCTTTGTGCTGGTGCGCCGCCGCTTCCCGCTTAAAGAGCCGCACGAAGGCTGATTGTGAAAAAAGACAACAAAAAAGGCGGCCTTTTCGGTCGCCTTTTTCAGTTGTGCCCACAAAAATGTTCAAACAGGCACATCGCGCTTGCATTTTTCTGGTCAGATCATTTACGAAGCATATCTTCAATGAAATCTTTCCAGTTCCCCAGTTCATGCTCAATCATAACAGCCTCTCTTATAATTGCTTTAATTATACGCAATTCGACCGTGGAGTGAAGCTATACTATCCCGCTTCTTTTCCGGCCATTACCACATATATATTGCTATTGCGTAGTGTTTAACTTTAACCCGTTCGTTATTTATTAATGTGACGGAGCACCTGAAACAAAATGTTTCTTCAATTTTCGGAAGTTTCGCGGAAAAGCAGCGCAGGCCTTGCCAGAAGCCGTGCTGGCGGCTTTCGCTGAAGAGAACAGATAAAATATTGACGAGGCAAATACCATTAAAGTTATTTATATATTTAGTTTCAGATAAGGCAAGATCCTGTCAGCAAGGTAAATCCTGATTCACATATGAATTAAGGTTGCATAGCTGATGGATTTTTATTCGAATTAAATCATAATGATTATATTTTGTGACGCTAAGAGTAGCATTTAGATTATATTTTTCCTTCGTATTTTATTACCATTTAGCATCATTCTAATTATCTGATTAAAAAATCAGAGTCTCGACAAAAGGACTGAAAGCACGTGATTACCCTTTACGGCATTAAAAACTGCGACACTATCAAGAAAGCGCGCCGCTGGCTGGAAACTCACGGCGTCGAATATCAGTTCCATGATTACCGTGCAGACGGTCTGGACGCCGATTTGCTCAATAACTTTATTGCAGAGCTGGGATGGGAAGCGCTGTTGAACACGCGCGGCACCACCTGGCGTAAGCTGGATGAAGCACGTCGCGAATCTATTAAAGACGCGCAGTCGGCGGCGGCATTAATGTCCGAAATGCCCGCAATCATCAAACGCCCATTGCTCTGCGCGCCCGGGCAGCCTATGCTGCTGGGTTTCAATGAATCGAACTATCAGCAGTTTATCAACGAGGTATAGTCTTATGTCCTGCCCGGTTATTGAGCTGACGCAACAGCTTATCCGCCGCCCTTCACTGAGCCCCGACGATGCAGGCTGTCAGGCGCTGCTCATTGAGCGGCTACGCGCTATCGGTTTTACCGTTGAGCACATGGATTTTGGCGACACGCAAAATTTTTGGGCATGGAGAGGACAGGGCGAAACGCTGGCGTTTGCTGGTCATACCGATGTCGTACCGTCCGGCGATGCGGACCGCTGGATAAACCCGCCCTTCGAGCCGACCATTCGCGATGGCATGCTGTTTGGCCGGGGCGCTGCTGATATGAAAGGGTCGCTTGCGGCAATGGTCGTGGCCGCAGAACGTTTTGTGGCCCAGCACCCGAACCATAAAGGCCGTCTGGCGTTTCTTATTACTTCCGATGAAGAAGCCAGCGCCAAAAATGGCACCGTAAAAGTGGTGGAAGCCCTGATGGAGCGCCGCGAGCGTCTCGATTATTGCCTGGTGGGCGAGCCGTCGAGTACCGAAGTTGTAGGCGACGTGGTGAAAAACGGCCGTCGCGGGTCGCTGACCTGCAACCTGACGATTCATGGCGTGCAGGGGCACGTGGCCTACCCGCATCTGGCGGACAACCCGGTTCATCGCGCAGCCCCGATGCTAAGCGAGCTGGTGACTATTGAGTGGGACAAGGGAAACGATTTTTTCCCGGCGACCAG
>DALYUA010000390.1:0-3504 GCA_031993245.1 Buttiauxella sp.
GATCAGCACCGCATTGTGGCGGTCGCACAGTTCCCGCAAGCCTTGCAGGAAAGCGGGATCGGCAGGAACCACGCCCCCTTCGCCCTGCATCGGCTCGACGATCACCGCGCAGGTGTTTTCATTGATTAATTCGCTGGCGGATTGCAGATCGTTATAAACGGCATGGCTGATTTGCGGCGGCAGCGGCGCAAAGTCCTGCGAGTAAGCTGGCTGCCCGCCCGCGGATACGGTAAACAGCGTGCGGCCATGAAACGCATTTTTGAAGGCGACGATGCCGCTTTTCTGCGGACCAAAATTATCGTGCGCATATTTTCGGGCCAGCTTCAGGGCCGCCTCGTTCGCTTCCGCGCCCGAGTTGCAGAAGAAAACTTTATCGGCAAAGGTGGCATCGATAAGCTGTTTTGCCAGCCGTAAAATTGGCTCGTTGGTGTAGCCGTTGCCGGTATGCCAGAACTTAGCCGCCTGCGTTTCCAGCGCGTTGCGCAAATCCGGATTCGCATGGCCGAGCGCGTTTACCGCAATCCCGCCCGCAAAATCGATGTAATCCTTACCCTGCTGATCCCACAAAGTGGAACCTTCGCCGCGTACCGGAATAAAAGCCGCAGGGGCATAAACGGGCATCATCCATTCGTCGAAGTTCTGGCGGGTTATTGACTGCTGCATAGCGACCTCTTCCGGTAAATAAAAAGTAATGTAAATGTTAAATAATTTAGTGTTTGCGCTGGTAAATGTAGATTGCACCCTTCGTGCCAGCTAGCGGTAAAAATGCATAACGGAGAGAGTGAAACGTAAAATCAATGGCTTACGCGATGACGATATGCAAGCAAAGTGAATAACTGGTGCATAGTTTTATGCGTCGGGCGGGTTTACGGCACGAAAATAAGAAATATTATGCACACATAAAATATAATGCTGGATTTGTGATCGCCAACGGGATTTGCCCGCCGATTGCGCCCCAAAACGGAGCAGCATGGATGATTGTGGTGCAGATTTTGCTGTCTGAGGCGGCAGGCTATTAAACAAACAGATAAACGTTATCTCCCGTTTATGCCTGATACAAAAGGTGGATGGCGCTTCGTTTATCCACCCTACGTTTAACGGTAATTCCCCCGCCTGCATTCCCTCCGATTTTCTGCTACCATCCTGCCACCTTGACTTGTCACCACGGCAGCGATTTATGAAATTTGTCTCTTTTAATATCAACGGCCTGCGCGCCCGCCCGCATCAGCTCGAAGCCATTGTCGAACAGCATCAGCCGGATGTTATCGGCCTGCAGGAAACCAAAGTGCATGACGACATGTTCCCGCTGGAGGATGTCGTAAAGCTTGGCTACAACGTTTTCTATCACGGGCAGAAAGGGCATTACGGCGTGGCGCTGCTGACCAAAGAGACGCCGATTGCCGTGCGCCGTGGCTTTCCTGGCGACGACGAAGAAGCCCAGCGCCGCATCATCATGGCGGAACTGCCTTCCCCGCTTGGCAATCTGACAGTCATTAACGGTTACTTCCCGCAGGGAGAAAGCCGCGATCACCCAACCAAATTCCCGGCGAAGGCGAAGTTTTATCAGGATTTGCAGGATTACCTGGAAAGCGCGCTGCATAAAGACAGTCCGGTGTTGATTATGGGTGATGTGAATATCAGCCCGACGGATCTGGATATCGGCATCGGTGAAGATAGCCGCAAGCGCTGGTTGCGTACCGGCAAATGCTCCTTCCTGCCCGAAGAGCGCGAGTGGATGGGTCGCCTGATTAACTGGGGTCTGGTAGATACCTTCCGCCACGCCAATCCGGAAACGCAGGACAAATTCTCGTGGTTCGACTACCGCTCCAGAGGTTTTGATGACAACCGCGGCCTGCGTATCGATCTGCTGCTGGCAAGCCAACCGCTGGCGGAGCGCTGCATCGCAACGGGTATCGATTACGACATTCGCGGCATGGAAAAGCCGTCCGACCACGCACCGGTCTGGGCGCAGTTTAAGCTTTAAAGCTGGCCTGCCTGTGCGAGCGGAACATGATGATAAAAACCCTTGATGTCGTAGCGGCTATTATCGAACGCGACGGAAAAATTCTGCTGGCGCAAAGGCCGGAAG
Source organism: Buttiauxella sp. (assembly GCA_031993245.1). Classification (GTDB taxonomy): domain Bacteria; phylum Pseudomonadota; class Gammaproteobacteria; order Enterobacterales; family Enterobacteriaceae; genus Dryocola. Next base: position 2,090 of record DALYUA010000390.1, read on the forward strand.
ACGGCGACCAGCCAGGGCTGTGGGAGTTTCCAGGCGGCAAGGTGGAGAGTGGAGAATCGCAACCGGCAGCGCTGATACGTGAGCTGCGGGAAGAATTAGGTATTGAAGCCGAGGCTGGCAACTATGTTGCCAGCCACAGGCGGGAAGTATCCGGTAGGCTTATCCATCTCCATGCCTGGCACGTTCCCTCTTTTCGCGGCGAGCTGACGGCGTACTGCCACAGCGGGCTGATATGGTGCTATCCCGCCGAAGCGTTTGCCTGCAATCTCGCTCCGGCGGATATTCCTCTGCTTGAGGCGTTTATGGCTTTACGCGACGCCATACCAGCGGATTAGTGCTCAGCGTTTTTTCATCGCGCTGACATTGTAAAAGTATGCCGCCATCAGCTTTTACCACGGAACCTTCCGAGTAATTTTGATCCTGGTAGATACAGCATTGATTACAGGGCGCGGCACGCTGCCCCTGAGTGCTGAACACTTCCGGCGGAACAGAAACATCTACGTCAGGCTGGTGGCGTTGCGCCATCCCCGGCAGACTCACCATCAGCGTCACGGCGGCGGCGAGCAGGCTTTTTCTTAGCATCGCTATTTCCCTCTTTTTTTGCCCACGGTTTACGGGACTTTTTATTGTCATCCGGTGCCTTAATTCCCTTGAAGGCATGGCGAACCGGCGTGGTTCTCGCCTGGTGAATCAACTCATAGAGCGTGGTTACCAGCGGCTGCATGAAATCCTGATACCGGCACTGCTTTTCGCTGATTTGCGTCAACGTCGATTCCCAGTGCGCCGTCATGTCAGGTCTCGCGGCAAGCTCCGGCAGGGAATGAATCAGCGCCCTTCCGGCATCCGTAGAAATAATATAGCGTCCTTTTTTCACCAGGAAGCTACGTTTGAACAGCAATTCGATGATCCCGGCTCGTGTCGCCTCCGTACCCAGGCCGTCCGTCGCACGCAGGATCTTTTTCAACTCTTTATCCTGCACAAAGCGGGCGATACCGGTCATCGCGGAAAGCAGCGTCGCATCGGTAAAATGACGCGGCGGCTGGGTTTGCCGTTCCACCACTTCGCCTTTCTCGCACAACAGCTCATCGCCCTTCGCTACCACCGGCAGCGGCGTGCCGTCGTTCTCTTCATCGCGTTCTTTACTGCCAAGCAACGTGCGCCAGCCAGCTTCGGCCAGGAAACGCGCTTTAGCGTTAAATTTGCCGCCTGCGATATCCAGATCGATAGTGCATTTGCGGAACACCGCATCGGCACAGAACTGCATTAAGTATTGCCGGGCTACAAGGTTATAAACTTTCGCTTCGTTATCCGAAAGCGCTACATGAGAACTACGGGCCGTCGGGATAATCGCGTGGTGCGCATCCACTTTTTTATCGTCCCAGCAGCGGTTGCGGATATCAGTGTTTACCGCTGGC
>DALYUA010000391.1:0-3499 GCA_031993245.1 Buttiauxella sp.
TGGTGCGTGACGCCTTCGGCTTAACCACGGCTCAGACCGGCGTGCTGACTACGCTCCCGCTGCTGGCCTTTGCGGTTGTTTCGCCCATGGCGGCGGGTATCGCCCGCCGCTTCGGCACCGAGCGCAGTTTATTTGGCGCCATGATCGCCATCTGCGCGGGTATCGCCCTGCGTTCTGCCGGCAGCACTGTGGCTTTGTACACCGGCACCGCAATTGTTGGCTGCGGCATTGCGATGGGCAACGTGCTGCTGCCGAGTCTGATTAAACGCGATTTCCCAGGTCAGGTTGCGCGCCTTACCGGTGCATATTCGCTGACGATGGGCGTTGCGGCGGCTATTGGTTCCGTTATGGTGGTGCCCATCGCGCTGCACGGCTACGGCTGGCACGGTGCGCTGCTGGCGTTGATTGCCTTCCCTGTTGTCGCGCTGCTGCTGTGGCTGCCCCAGCTAGCGAACCATATGCCTGCTAATCTGAGCAGCAACAGCGCGTTACACAGCCGCGGGATCTGGTCTTCGCCGCTCGCCTGGCAGGTTACGATGTATCTGGGCATTAACTCGCTGATTTACTATGTCATTATCGGCTGGCTGCCTTCGATCCTGATTAGCCATGGATACAGCGAAGCACAGGCAGGCTCCCTGCACGGCCTGTTACAGCTGGCGACTGCTATTCCCGGCCTGGTTATTGGCCTGATGTTAAGCCGCCTGAAAGATCAGCGAGGCATTGCCGTGTTAATGGCGATGCTGTGGTGCCTGAGCGCCATCGGCCTGTGGCTGCTGCCTGACTTCGCCAGCGTCTGGGTCTGTATCGGCGGATTTGGTTCAGGCGCGGCGATGATTCTGGGCCTGTCATTTATCGGCCTGCGTACCGGCTCTGCGCATCAGGCGGCGGCGCTTTCCGGTATGGCGCAGTGCGTGGGCTATTTACTGGCGGCATTCGGCCCGCCGGTAATGGGAAAAATCCACGATGTTTCAGGCGACTGGCGCTTGCCTCTGCTCGGATGCGCGTTACTCTCTATAGCCATGGCGGTGTTTGGCGCTTGGGCTGGTCGCAACGCTGAAATTGGTTCCGCGACTAACGCCCGGGCCTGATGCCCTTAAGCGGAAACTCATCATGGAGAGCGACAATGCAAAACGAAGCTAAACCATCAGCACCACAGAATATTTTTGACGATCCGGTTTTTTTTGAGAACTATCGGCAGCTACGCGAGAACGATTCTGGCCTGAATGGCTTACTGGAACTGCCTGCGCTCTATTCCCTGCTCCCCGAGCTCGGCGGGCTGTCGATTCTGGATCTCGGCTGCGGCTTCGGGGATTTTGCCCGTTATGCTCGCCAACGCGGGGCCGCCAGCGTTCTTGGCGTGGACGTTTCGCAGAAGATGCTCGCTCATGCCAGGGCCAGCACGGATGATGAAAATATTATCTACCAGCAGCTTGCCATCGAACAGTTTCAGGCTCAGGAGCAACGGTTTGATCTGGCTATATCTTCGCTGGCGCTGCATTACATCGAAGATTTCAGCGCTCTGTGCGGGAAAGTTTTTGCGTCGTTGAAACCCGGCGGTCAGTTTATATTTTCCGTAGAGCATCCGATGTGTACGGCCTTTCAGGTTGGCTGGGTGCCGTATGAAAATGGCGACGTCTGGCCCGTAGACCATTATCAGGAACAAACGCTGCGGCACACCACCTGGTTTGTGGATGACGTACAAAAATATCATCGTACGGTAGAAACCTATGTGAATACGCTGCTGGACAACGGCTTTGCGCTCACGCGCCTGCTTGAGCCAAAACCGCGAGACGAAGCTGTCGCGCTGCGGCCCGATCTTGCCACTCAGTGCCGTCGCCCGCCTTTCCTGCTGCTGCGAGCGGCTAAGATCTAACGTACTGGCGGGTGGCGAAGTGTTTACCCGCCTGCTCAAAAGCCCGTTTATTATTGTGCCGCGTCATCTTTGCAGGCGGTTTACCACACGCTTAGCCCGGCAACTGACTTACTTGTGATCGGGAATATTAAACCGGGCAGCGGTCATTCGCACGGAGAGAGGGTTCAGGGCAGCCGTGCTGCCTGGCGGTATATTTGAAGCTGTGTTCACCGTTCAGACAGGCCCGGACGGCGGCAAATTTAATCTCAACTATGTACTTCATAAAAAACCCCGAAATCTGGTTTGAGATTCCAGGTTTCGGGGTTCAGGTAACTTGCGGAGAGGGATTTATACCCAGCGTTCTGAATTACGCTTTCGCGCCTTCAACCGCTTCGCGAGCAATTTTTGTGATTCGGTCATAATCACCCGCTTCCAGCGCATCCGCCGGCACCAGCCAGGAGCCACCGATGCACAGCACGCTCTTCAGCGCCAGGTAATCACGGTAGTTAGCCGGAGAAATGCCGCCGGTCGGGCAGAAACGCACGTTGGCAAACGGGCCTGCAATCGCCTGCAGCGCTTTAGTGCCGCCGTTAGCCTCAGCCGGGAAGAATTTAAATTCTTTCAAACCGTAATCCATGCCCAGCATCAGTTCAGAAACGGTGCTGATACCCGGGATCAATGGAATGGTGCCTTCGGTCGCGGCTTTCAGCAGAGGTTCGGTCAGGCCCGGGCTGATAGCAAACTGCGCGCCGGCTTCGGTCACTTCGGCCAGCTGCTGAGGATTCAGTACGGTGCCTGCGCCAATGATAGCTTCCGGCACTTCTTTAGCGATAGCGCGGATAGCGTCCATTGCGCACGGAGTACGCAAAGTTACTTCCAGCACGCGCACGCCGCCCGCAACCAGCGCCTTCGCCATCGGCACAGCATGTTCCAGCTTGTTCACTACGATAACAGGAACGACCGGACCCGTTGTCAGGATCTGTTCCGCGGTTGTTTTCCAGTTCTTCATCTGAGAGCCTCTTAAGCCAGCTTTATAATTTGTTACCGCCGCGGCATTCACCACGGCGGCGCTTAAAATTTAATGCAGGTCGCGCCCTGTTCCGCGCCTGATAACTGCTCACGCAACGCGCCAAAGAGTTCACGACCTGTCCCGACGCGCCCGGCGCTCAGGTCAGGATGGAAGGCGGTGCGTTTCTCAAGCTCGGCTTCATCGACCAGTAGCGTAAGTTCACCCGTCTGCCCATTGACGCGAATCATGTCGCCATCCTGAACTTTTGCCAGCAGCCCACCGTCATAAGCTTCCGGCGTGACGTGGATGGCAGAAGGCACCTTGCCTGAAGCGCCCGACAGGCGTCCATCGGTGACCAGCGCGATTTTGAAACGGCGGTCCAATAATACCCCAAGTGGCGGCATAAGTTTATGTAATTCTGGCATGCCGTTCGCTTTTGGCCCCTGATGACGAACAACAACGACGCAATCCCGGTCAAGCTGCCCGGCTTCAAACGCTGGCAGAACGTCGTGCTGGCTTTCAAAAATCACCGCTGGCGCTTCGATAACCTGATTCTCAACCGGCACGGCAGAGGTTTTCATAACCGCCCGGCCCAGGTTACCGCTCAGCACTTTGGTCCCGCCATGTTTTGAGAAAGG
>DALYUA010000392.1:0-956 GCA_031993245.1 Buttiauxella sp.
GCCTGGCTCGTCTCGGTAAGTCGCGCCATTTCTGCAATCGGTAAAGTAGCCGCCGATTGCACGTCATCAAGGATAAATTGCGCGATGCGCTTTTCCGTCGCGGTAAGTTCCACAAAGCGGTCGGTGATGCAGGAAATAATATCGATGGAAAAGGCCATGGCGCGTCCTGAAAATGAAGATAAATAGCCGGTACTTTGTACCATAAATAATCGCGACATGCTGGGCATGTCTGACAAAATCAGGATGCTTTATTTCTTTAATCGCGGATAATGTCTGATTCTGAAACGACAGTTTATTTTTATTAAGGACAGAGCGTGGAAAGCAACGTATCGCTGTTTACCCGTAAGAAATTTGCATGGCTATGCGCCGCTTTCTGCTGCCTGCTGTGGGGAAGCGCGTACCCGGCGATTAAAAATGGCTATGAAATTTTTGCGATCGCCACCGACGACTTACCCGGCAAAATCGTCTTCGCCGGTTATCGTTTTATCATCGCCGGGCTTTTGCTGCTGGGGTTTGCCGCTATGCAGGGTAAGCCTGTTGGGCGCTTGTCCCGCACGCAGTTTTCTCAGCTTGCGGTTTTAGGCGTGACGCAAACCGCTTTGCAGTACATCTTCTTTTATATCGGTCTTGCTTATACCACCGGCGTGAAAGGCTCGATCATGAACGCTACCGGAACTTTTTTCAGCGTGCTGCTGGCGCACTTCATTTACCATAACGACCGGCTTAGCATGAATAAAATCGTCGGCTGCGTGCTGGGTTTTGCCGGGGTGATGGTGGTGAACTTTAACAGCCAGCTAATGGATTTTAGTTTTAGCTGGATGGGCGACGGCTTCGTGGTGCTCGCGGCATTTATCCTTTCCGCCGCTTCGCTGTATGGCAAACGTATCTCGCAGACTGTCGATCCTACGATTATGACCGGCTGGCAGCTTGCTACAGGCGGCGTGGTGCTTACCCTG
>DALYUA010000392.1:966-3490 GCA_031993245.1 Buttiauxella sp.
CCCTGGGCGGTTATCTGTCGGGTGGATCGCTTGCGTTTCACGGCTGGGAATCGGTGGCGATTCTTGGCTATCTGGCGCTGCTCTCTTCCGTGGCGTTTGCGCTCTGGAGCCTGCTGCTGAAATATAATCGCGTGGGGATGATTGCGCCCTTTAACTTCCTGATCCCCGTTTCCGGCGCCGTGCTTTCGGCTATTTTCCTGCAGGAAAGCATTCTGGAATGGCGCTATGCCCTCGCGTTAGTGCTGGTATGTTTTGGCATCTGGCGAGTCAACGTGACGCGCCGATAGTTTACAAAATCGCCGTTTGCAGGCCATTATTTATCCATCTTTCACGGATAAAAGGGCCTGCAGATGACCAGAATGACAGCGAAAGATTTCCCTCCCGAGTTTCTCGAATACTTCGATTTTTATGTGCACGGCAAAATCAGCAAGCGCGAGTTTCTTGACCTGGCGTCAAAATTTGTCGTCGGCGGGCTTTCTGCCGTGGCGCTTGGCACGCTGCTGACGCCCAACTACGCTTTTGCGCAGCAGGTGGAATTTACCGATCCCGATATCCTGCCGGAATATATCCACTATCCTTCGCCGCAGGGGCACGGCAGCGTGAAGGGCTATTTTGTGAAGCCCGCAAAGGCGACGGGAAAAGTGCCTGCCGTTGTGGTGGTTCATGAAAACCGTGGCCTGAATCCTTATATCGAAGATGTGGCGCGGCGCGTTGCGAAAGCGGGATTTATCGCGCTGGCGCCGGACGGGTTAAGCTCGGTCGGCGGCTATCCGGGCAACGATGAAAAAGGTCGTGAGCTACAGCAGCAGGTCGATCCCGCCAGGTTAATGAACGATTTCTTTGCCGCGATAGAGTTTCTGATGCACCACGAAGCGACCACCGGCAAGGTCGGTATCACCGGGTTCTGCTACGGCGGCGGTGTGGCGAACGCTGCGGCAGTGGCTTACCCGGAGCTGGCTGCGGCGGTGCCTTTCTACGGCCGGCAGCCGAAAGTGGAAGATGTGCCGCGCATTAAAGCGCCGCTCTTACTGCACTATGGCGAGCTGGATTCGCGCATCAACGAAGGTTGGCCTGCCTATGAGGCCGCCCTGCAAGCCCATAACAAAATCTACGAAGGGTACGTTTATCCTGGTGTGAATCACGGTTTCCATAACGATTCGACCCCGCGTTACGACAAAGCGGCGGCCGAGTTAGCATGGAAGCGGACGATTGACTGGTTTAAGAAGTACTTAGTTTGAGTTGAGAAGTGTCGGGTAAGCGTAGCGCCGACTCGCAAATATTATGTCTGCGCCAGGATGACCGCACCTGAAGCGATACCGTTTTTACCGGTGCGTTTAACAAGATACATAGACTCATCGGCGCGGATCACCGCATCGGCGAAATTGTCATTTGCCCAGGATTCATTGATGCCAATTGATGCCCCAACGTTGGCGGCGCCGTTGCCTAACTCAAAAGGCGTAATGGCGGCGTCCAGGCAGCGTCTGGCGATGTCGCCAATTTCCGGTTTATCCAGCGTCCAGGGCATCAGCAGAATGAACTCATCGCCGCCGATGCGCCCGATGGTAACTTCTGGCGGACAGGCGTCGTGCAGGCGCTGGCTAAGCTGTAGCAGCACTTCGTCTCCGCTGCGGTGACCGAAGGTGTCGTTAACGTTTTTAAAGTCGTCCAGATCGATAAAGGCCACGCAGAGTGGCCCAAGCTTTTTCATCAGATCGAACTGCGCTTGCAGCGCGTGGCGGTTGGCTAAGCCGGTCAGCGGGTCGTGGTTGGCGAGGTTGGCAAGCTGCTGTTCGTACTGCTTTTCTTTGGTCATATCGATATGGGTGCCGGTGACTTTGAGCGGCTTTCCGCCACCGTCCCATTCGGTCACCCTGCCACGATCCAGAACCCAGGTGACGGTGCCGTTTTTGGCCTGCATGCGATGCAGGGCTTCATAAAATGGCGCTTTGCCGTCGAGATGGTTGTAAAACGCCGCCAGCACCATCTCTTTATCTTCCGGGTGCAGGTGTTCACGCCACACCTCGAAATGAGCGCTAAGTTCTTTGGGCTGATAGCCCAGCATCGAACCCCATCGGCGATTAAAAATGACCAGCTTGCCGCTGGGCACATCGAGCTGCCACAGGCAAAGACCGGTGCCGTCCAGAGCCGCACTGAGCTTGTTGCGCGCGTCGTGTGCAATTCTCCTGAGCCGGGCATTGTGCTTTTTGAGGTTCTGGATCTGCTGCCTGAGAGCGTCTTCGGACATTGACCGTAGTTATGTTCAAATAATACCCATTTTTAACAGTTATTAATGAGTTGTAAATATGGCCCGCGAAAAACTTATGAAGATAGCTGCCCGGCTTCCATTTTTGCCTGCTTACGGGATGAAAAAATAAACGCCACGATAAACACGATGGCCGAAAGCACGACGATAGTTGGCGCGGGTGCGCTATCAATGAAGAACGAAAGATAAACGCCAGTAAACGAGACGCTAATCGCCACAGCCAGCGCGACCAGCATCATCGATAAAAATGTGCGGGTCAGC
>DALYUA010000393.1:0-3486 GCA_031993245.1 Buttiauxella sp.
TCTGATGCTCGACCAGCTCGGCTGCGAGGTTATCGACTTAGGCATTATCAAAGACGACCCGGAAGCCCTGCGCGCCGCCTTTATCGAGGCGGACAGCCAGGCGGATGTGGTGATCAGCAGCGGCGGCGTTTCCGTGGGTGAAGCGGATTACACCAAACAGCTTCTCGAAGAGCTGGGAGAAGTAGGCTTCTGGAAACTGGCTATCAAGCCTGGCAAACCGTTCGCGTTTGGCCGTCTGCAAAATAGCTGGTTCTGCGGCCTGCCGGGCAACCCGGTCTCTGCGGCGCTGACCTTCTATCAGCTCGTGCAGCCGTTGCTGGCCAGACTGAGCGGCCAGCAGGGCAACGCGCTGCCGCCACGCCAGCGCGCACGCACGGTCGGCAGGCTCAAAAAGTCGCCGGGGCGTCTGGATTTCCAGCGCGGCATTATGCGTACCGCGGAAGACGGCCAGCTTGAGGTGCTCAGCACCGGGCATCAGGGCTCGCATATTTTCAGCTCATTCAGCCAGGCTAACTGCTTTATCGTGCTGGAGCGCGAACGCGGCAACGTTGAAGCGGGCGAATGGGTCGAGATCGAGCCGTTTAATATGCTGTTTGGAGGTTAAAATGACAGCCGAACTGAGCGATGCGGAAATGCTGCGCTACAACCGCCAGATTATTCTGCGCGGTTTTGATTTCGATGGCCAGGAAGCGCTGAAAGCCGCGCGCGTGCTGGTTGTCGGGCTTGGCGGCCTCGGCTGCGCCGCCGCGCAGTATCTTGCCGCAGCGGGCGTGGGACACCTCACGCTGCTGGATTTCGATACCGTTGCGCTATCTAACCTGCAACGCCAGACGCTGCATCGCGACGCGACTATCGGGCAGCCGAAAGTGGATTCCGCCCGGGATGCGCTGGCCGCCATCAATCCTCATATTTCGCTCGCCACCCTGGATACGTTGCTGGATGAACCGCAGCTTGCGAAAGAAGTAATGAGGCACGATCTGGTGCTGGACTGTACCGACAACGTCACCATCCGCAATCAGCTCAATCAGTGCTGCTTTAACGCGAAGAAGCCGCTGGTCAGCGGGGCGGCAATCCGCATGGAGGGCCAAATCAGCATCTTCACGTATCAGGAAGATGAACCCTGTTATCGCTGCCTGAGCCGCCTGTTTGGGGAAAACGCCCTCACCTGTGTCGAAGCGGGCGTGATGGCCCCGCTGGTGGGCGTAATAGGTTCTTTGCAGGCGATGGAAGCCATCAAGGTGCTGGCGCATTACGGTACGCCAGCCGCCGGAAAAATCGTTATCTACGACGCCATGGCCTGTCAGTTCCGCGAGATGAAGCTCACGCGTTTTGCGCAGTGCGAGGTTTGCGGAACTCACTCGTCGTAAAGTCCGTCGCTCTTCACCGCCGTATGGCTCTTGTCAGAGCGTATACGGCGCACTGATTCCCTTACCGCCAGCGTACCATTTAGCAGCAGATTCCCGACCGGTGCCTCAGGGCGAATAAGCCGCTGCTGAAGAATATGTACGGCCTCCTCACCCAGCTCGTCGCGGGGTACATGCAGCGAGGTGAGCGGGACGTCGTGGATCGCCGCAAGATTAAAGCCGTCAATGCTCATTACCGAGATGTCGTGCGGCACTCGTAGTCCCGCCTTTTGCAGGGCGCTGACCGCCCCCGCAGCCATAAAATCACCGCCCACCAGCAGCGCTGTCGGCAGCATGTGCCGCGGCGTGGCGGCGAGAAACTCACCGATAATCTGCTCGCTTTCTTTGGCGCTGAAGCTTTGCGCCGTCATCAAATGCCGACCGTCATCGAACTGAAGATTATGCGTCTCCCACGCGTCGCGAATACCCGCCAGGCGCAGCTCCATGGTGTAGCGGCGCAGGCAAAGTAAGTTAATAACGAATTTATGCCCTTGTTCAAACAGGTAGCTTGCGGCGTATTCACCTATTAGCTGATGGTCTGGTGCGACACCGGGCAGACGCATTTTGCGATCGCGACAGTTGATCAATACGCAGGGTTTGGCGAGATCCGCCGCCAGATCGTGAATATGCGGATCGTCAATACCCAGCAGGATCGCCGCTTCCGTTTCCGCTTCGTTCATTTTGCTCAGAAACAGGTTGGCATCGCTGTCGTGCTCTTCGAGAGCGCAGTAGCGCAGCCGGACTTCATGAGGAGCCAGCGCCTTGCTGATGCCCTGAATCACGCGGTAATAGAACACATCCAGCCGCTCTTCGAACGCCCGCTGCGGCGCGAACACCACCAGGCTATTAAGCAGTAATCTCCCCGCCGCCATCCCTTTGAGCACGCCGTTTTGCTGCGCGCAGCGCAATACCTGCTGCTTTGCCGCTTCGCTGGTGTTGGCTTTGCCTGCCAGCACGCGAGAAACGGTGCTGATGGAAAGCCCGGTTTGCGCCGCAATTTCGGCGATTTTTAGCTTTTTGCTCATTCTGTGATCTGCGCCCATTTTGCCGATGAAAAAATTTTCACTACCCAGAGATTAGCTGATTTGCTGGTAATTTCGTTCATCCTGACCAACAGGCCGCGCCTTCATGAAAATTATTGCATCAAATCTCCTGTTGGCCTTTTTATATCTGATTTAGGCTCAATTTGTCGAACAGCTTTTCTCGATATGATTTCGTAGATACCAATTAAAAACAATATTAATCAAATAGTTATTAATTATTGCGGCCAAAAGGCTGTTATACCAATCCGACAGACCCTCTGCTACGTGGAGAACATTATGAGTCATGGCATACAACAGGATGTAACGGCGATAAAGGCTAAACGGACCATCCGTAATTTACGCTGGTGGGTGCTGGTGCTGTTTTTACTGGGCGTCACCGTCAACTACATCACTCGCAACTCGCTGGGTATTCTTGCGCCTGAGCTGAAGAGTTCCCTTGGCATTACCACCGAGCAATATTCCTGGATCGTCGGTGCTTTTCAGCTGGCCTATACCCTCTTCCAGCCTGTTTGCGGCTGGCTGATAGACGTGATTGGTCTGAAGCTCGGCTTTCTGGTTTGCGCAGGCGTCTGGGCGGTGGTTTGCATCATGCATGCGGGCGCCGGTAGCTGGCTGCAACTGGCTATTCTGCGTTTCTTTATGGGCGGCGCGGAAGCTGCCGCAACGCCTGCCAACGCCAAAACCATTGGCGAATGGTTCCCGAAAAAGGAACGTCCTGTTGCCGCAGGCTGGGCGGGCGTTGGCTTTTCCATTGGCGCGATGCTTGCTCCACCCATTATCTATTTCGCCCATGCTTCTTTCGGCTGGCAGGGCGCGTTTATGTTTACCGGCGTGCTTGCGCTGCTGTGGGTCGTGCTGTGGTGGCTGTTCTACCATAATCCTGAACAGCACCCGAACCTGAGCAAGGAGGAGCTGGCGTTTATTAAGCAGGATAACGAACCGCCAGCCGTGAAGTTACCGTTCTTTACCGCCCTGAAAACCGTTTCTAAAAATAAACGTTTTTACGGTATCGCCATCCCCGCGTTTATGGCCGAGCCGGC
>DALYUA010000394.1:0-1626 GCA_031993245.1 Buttiauxella sp.
GTGCACAAATCCTTTCAAAAGCCGGGCAGTTAATCAGGTAAATGCAGTAATACTAATGAATTAGTGGTCGTAAGGGATGTAATACCCGCCCGGGTCCCTCGCGGGACCCGGTTTACCTGGGATTTACAGCGCCTTGACTCGACAATATTTGACGGTTAAGGTGCGGGCAGTGCGCCAGAAGTGCATATTATTCGACCATTTTTTTACCTGTAGACCTGGACATCATGGACAAATTTGACGCTAATCGCCGCAAGCTGCTGGCGTTGGGCAGCGTGGCTTTGGGAGCCGCTCTGTTACCTACGCAAGTCTTTGCAACCCTCTCAACACCGCGCCCGCGTATTTTAACACTCAATAACCTCCACACCGGTGAGACGTTAAAAGCTGAGTTCTTTGATGGCAGAAGCTATATTCAGGATGAATTAGCCAGGCTTAACCATTTTTTCCGTGATTTTCGCGCGAACAAAGTTAAGGCCATCGATCCCGGGCTGTTCGACCAGCTTTATCGTTTGCAGGGGCTGTTAGGCACTAACAAACCCGTGCAGCTTATCTCCGGTTACCGCTCTCTGGACACTAACAATGAATTGCGTGCTCATAGCCGTGGGGTGGCGAAAAAAAGCTACCACACCAAAGGGCAGGCAATGGATTTCCATATTGAAGGGATTTCGTTAAGCAATGTACGCAAAGCTGCATTATCTCTGCGCTCAGGTGGTGTAGGATATTATCCACGTAGCAACTTTGTGCATATCGATACCGGGCCACTGCGGCACTGGTAAAACAACGGAATCCGGCGTGCGTTGCCGGTAATGGAGCAGCATGAATTATCACATCATTCCGGTAACGGCCTTTGCCCAGAACTGTTCTTTAATCTGGTGCGAAGAAACCCTGCAGGCGGCCGTGGTGGATCCAGGCGGTGAAGCGCAGAAGATTATCCGTGAAGCGGCGGATAAAGGCGTGACGGTAAGCCAGATCCTGTTGACCCATGGCCATCTTGATCATGTGGGGGCTGCCGCAGAGTTGGCTGCACATTACGGAGTGCCGATCGTTGGGCCAGAAAAAGCAGATGATTTTTGGCTGCAGGGGCTGCCTGCGCAAAGCCGGATGTTTGGCCTCGATGAATGCCTGCCGCTGACACCGGATCGCTGGCTTGAAGAAGGGGAGACCGTGTCCGTCGGGAATGTGACCTTGCAGGTATTACATTGTCCGGGGCACACGCCGGGGCATATCGTCTTCTTTGACGACAAGGCTAAGCTGCTGGTGTCCGGAGATGTGGTGTTTAAAGGCGGAGTAGGGCGCAGCGACTTTCCGCAGGGCGACCATGCCGCGCTTATCGATTCGATTAAGCGTAAGCTGTTGCCGCTGGGTGATGATGTGACCTTTATTCCAGGTCATGGCCCGCTTTCCACGATTGGTTATGAACGCTTGCACAATCCTTTCCTGCAGGACGAATTACCGGTCTGGTAAATAAAAAGAGCCGCTTAAGCGGCTCTTTTTGCATCTGTACTCAACTTTACAGCACGGCGACAATCGCTTCGCAAAGCGGCGCCATATTGTCAGGCGTCATCCCTGCAACGTTGACACGACCAGAAGCCACCGCATATACGCCAAACTCTTCGCGCAGACGCAGAA
>DALYUA010000394.1:1636-3481 GCA_031993245.1 Buttiauxella sp.
CTGATCTTTGGTCAGCCCGCTGAACGAGAACATACCGTTCTGATTGATGATAAAGCTAAAGTCACGAGTTGCGCCTTTCTCCTGTAGCGTGTTGACGAAAAGCTGACGCATGCGGTGGATGCGTTGACGCATATCGGTCAGTTCTTGCTCCCAGAGCGTACGCAGGGCCTCATTGCTCAGGATAGTTGCCACAACGGAAGCACCGTGTGCCGGCGGGTTAGAGTAGTTTGCGCGAATCACGGATTTCATCTGGCTGAACGCACGGTCAACGGTATCCGCATCTGACGCTACCAGCGTACAGGCGCCTACACGCTCGTTATACAGGCCGAAGTTCTTGGAGTAGGAGCTGGCAACAATCAGCTCCTTGTGGCTTGCTGCAAAGACGCGCAGGCCTTCTGCATCTTCTTCCAGGCCACGGGCAAAGCCCTGATAGGCGAAATCAAACAGCGGCAACCAGCCTTTTTCCTGCGACATTTTCGCAAGCGTCTGCCACTGCTCTAAAGTAGGATCGATACCGGTTGGGTTATGGCAGCAACCGTGGAACAACACAACGTCACCCGCCTGTGCCGCCTGCAGGCTGCTTACCAGGCCGTCGAAGTCCAGCGCATGTTTTTCCGCATCATAGTAAGCGTATTCACAGACTTCCAGACCCGCGGAATTAAACACGCTCTTGTGGTTTGGCCAGCTTGGGTTGCTCACCCATACGCGTTTAGTTGCAGTGTTTTTTGCGAGAAAATCAGCCGCTACGCGAAGCGCACCGGTACCGCCAGGAGTTTGCGCCGTGCGGGCACGTTTGGCTTCGCTGATTGCATTACCTTTGCCAAACAGTAGTTCCTGGGTGCAGCGGCCAAACTCGGGAATACCGTCTATGCCCAAGTAGTTTTTGGTATTTTCATTTTCCAGCAGATAAGCTTCTGCTTTTTTAACGCTGGTCAGAACCGGCGTTTTACCAGTCTCATCCTTATAAACCCCGATGCCGAGGTTAATTTTGGTCGGGCGGTCGTCGGCACGAAACAGGTCGGCCAGGCCAAGAATTGGATCAGCAGGGGCAGCGGTAATGTTCTCAAACATGACGAGGTTCCATTGTGATATCGAGGGAGAAACGCTCTCAGGTTAACCGCTGTTTTCACAAATGCCAACCGTTTGCGACAAAAAGAAACAACCGGCTTCACAAGCTGGATGTTTTAGTTTTTCAGGCATAAAAAAACAGGGCCGAAGCCCTGTTTTTTACATTCAGACAGATAAGCTGTCGAATAATTAGAACTGGTAAACGATACCCACTGCTGCGGTGTTATCGGTACCCAGGCCCAGCTTGTTGTTGCCATCGATCTGGTTGATGATGTAATCAACGTAGGTGGACATGTTTTTGTTGAAGTAGTAAGTTGCGCCAACTTCGATGTAGTTGAGGTAATCAGCATCGCCAACCCCAGCAATATCTTTCGCTTTAGATTTGTAGTAAGCGATGGATGGACGCAGGCCGAAGTCGAACTGGTACTGTGCTACAACAGAGAAGTCCTGAGTTTTGTTAGCAAAACCAACGCTATCAATATAGGTTGCGTTACGGGTTTCACCGTAGATAGCTGCCAGATAGATGTTGTTGGCATCGTATTTCAGACCGGTTGCCCACTGCTCAGCTCTTTCGCCGTTATTATCAGCTTCTTGAGCATTAGTACGATCCGCCGCGCCGTAACCACCGACAACACCGAAGCCTTCGAAGTCATAGCTCAAAGATGTTGCCCAGCCGTCGCCGTTAGATTTATTAACAGCAGTACGCTCGTTTTTACCCAGGTACTGAACGCCGAAGTTCAGGCCGTCAACCAGACCGAAGAAATCGCTGTTACGGTA
>DALYUA010000395.1:0-3477 GCA_031993245.1 Buttiauxella sp.
CGTGACGAGCGAACGCTATTTAACGCCCTGTCTTTTTCCGTTTCGGCGGGGGAGATGGTTCAGGTGGCAGGTCAAAACGGTGCGGGAAAAACGTCTTTATTACGTATTCTCGCCGGGCTTTCTCAGGCCGAAGAGGGTGAAGTGCGCTGGCAGGGGCAAATACTGCAGCGTAGCCGCGATGTTTATCATCATGATTTATTGTGGCTCGGGCATCAGCCCGGTATCAAATCCGCGCTCACCGCTTTCGAAAATCTCAGTTTTTTTCATGGAGATTGCAGCGCCGCGCAGCGCTGGCAGGCATTAGCCGAGGCGGGTTTAGTCGGCTTTGAAGATATGCCGGTCAGCCAGCTTTCCGCCGGGCAGCAGCGCCGGGTGGCGCTGGCGCGGTTATGGTTGAGTAAGGCAAAGCTCTGGATCCTGGACGAACCCTTCACCGCGATTGACGTCGCGGGAATAGAAAAGCTCACGCAGCAGATGGTGCGGCATACCGGAGAGGGCGGAATGGTGATCCTCACCACGCACCAGCCGCTCGCTCTTTCTTCCATGCGGCAGATTGCTTTGCAGGAAGCTCATTCATGATGCGCAGAATTTTCTGGCAGGAACTGCGCGTGGTTTTCCGCAAAGGCGCAGAAATTGCCAATCCTCTGTGGTTCTTTCTTATCGTTATTACTTTATTCCCTCTGGGCATTGGCCCTGAACCGCAGCTGCTGGCGCGCATTGCGCCGGGCGTAATCTGGGTTGCGGCGCTGCTCGCCTCTTTGCTGGCGATGGACAGACTGTTTCGGGACGATTTTCAGGACGGTTCGCTTGAACAGCTTATGTTGTTACCCGTGCCTTTGCCCATGGTGGTGCTGGCGAAAGTAACCGCTCACTGGGTGGTTACGGGATTGCCGCTGCTGATCCTCTCGCCGCTGGCGGCTTTACTGCTCGGGCTGGATTTTTATAGCTGGCAGGTCATGGCGTTAACGCTGCTGCTGGGTACGCCGACGCTGAGTTTTCTCGGCGCGCCTGGGGTGGGCTTAACGGTGGGGTTACGACGCGGCGGCGTTCTGCTTAGCCTGCTGGTGCTGCCGCTGACTATCCCACTGCTGATTTTTGCAACGGCGGCGATGGATGCCGCATCGATGCATCTGCCGGTTGACGGCTATATGGCCATTCTTGGCGCGCTGCTTGCGGGGAGCGCAACGTTAAGCCCCTTTGCTACGGCGGCGGCACTGCGCATCAGCGTGCAGTAACTTATTTCTTTTATTGTGAGCGATTAATCATGTGGAAAGCGTTACATCAGCTTGCTAAACCAGAACGGCTGTATCAGCTGTGCGGGCGATTTGTGCCGTGGCTTGCCGTGGCGAGCGTGG
Organism: Buttiauxella sp.; assembly: GCA_031993245.1. GTDB lineage: Bacteria > Pseudomonadota > Gammaproteobacteria > Enterobacterales > Enterobacteriaceae > Dryocola. Next base: position 1,356 of record DALYUA010000395.1, read on the forward strand.
TTTTGCTGACGGTCGGCTGCATCTGGGGGTTTGGCTATGCGCCGGCAGACTATCAACAGGGAGAGAGTTACCGAATCATGTATCTGCATGTTCCGGCGGCCATCTGGTCAATGGGGATTTATGCTTCGATGGCAATTGCCGCGTTTATTGGGCTGGTGTGGCAGATGAAAATGTCCGATCTTGCCGTGGCCGCCATGGCGCCGGTTGGGGCGGTCTTCACCTTTATTGCGCTGATAACCGGCTCCGCCTGGGGTAAACCGATGTGGGGAACCTGGTGGGTATGGGATGCCCGTCTGACTTCAGAGCTCGTTTTGCTGTTCCTTTATATCGGTGTGATTGCGCTCTATAACGCTTTTGACGATCGTCGTCTGGCCGGGCGCGCCGCGGGCATACTGGTGCTGGTGGGCGTGGTGAATCTGCCGATAATCCATTTCTCTGTGGAATGGTGGAACACGCTGCATCAGGGTTCAACCAACATGCAGCAAAGCATTGACCCTTCCATGCGCACGCCGCTGCGCCTGACCATCTTTGGTTTTCTGCTGCTGTTTATCACGCTGACGCTGATGCGTCTGCGCAATCTTATTTTACTTCAGGAACGTCGCCGCCCGTGGGTGCTGGCGCTGGTACAAAAAGGAAGCAAAGCATGAAAGGTGCGTTTACCAGCTGGGCCGAGTTTTTTGCGATGGGCGGCTATGCGTTTTATGTCTGGCTGGCCGTCGCTTTTACGGTCATTCCGCTGCTGGCGTTGGTGTTGCATACCACGTTGCAGCGTCGTGAGATCCTCAATGGCGTGGAACGCCAGCAGGCGCGCGAGCGGCGTATTCGCGCGCAAAAGCAAACAGAGGCAATGTAAGTGAATACTCGTCGTAAAAACCGCCTTTACCTGGCGGTCGCTATATTGGTGGGGTTAGGACTCACTATCACGCTGGTGCTCTATGCGCTACGCAGCAATATCGATCTCTTCTATACGCCGGGCGAAATTCTCTATGGCAAAGGCGAAAGCCAGCAGTTGCCGGAGATCGGACAGCGGCTGCGCGTGGGCGGCATGGTGTTGCCGGGTAGCGTAAAGCGGGATAAGCAAACGCTCAAAGTAACCTTCAAACTTTATGACGTTAACGGCATGGTAGACGTGACTTACGTTGGCATTCTGCCCGATCTGTTCCGTGAGGGGCAGGGCGTGGTGGCGCAGGGCGTGCTGGAGAAAGACAATCTAATCGCGGCAAAAGAAGTGCTGGCAAAACATGATGAAAATTACACGCCGCCGGAAGTAAAAGAGGCGATGAATAAAAATCATCAGCGAGCGCCGCAGGCTTATAAGGACAGCGCGCCATGATGCCTGAAGCCGGTAATTTTCTGCTTTGCCTGGCGCTGGGCTGGTCATTGTTGCTGGGCGTTTATCCGTTGTGGGGCGTGCAGCGTAACGATGCGCGTCTGATGGCTTCGGCGCGTCCGCTTGCCTGGGCGCTGTTCCTGACGGTTTTTGCCTCATTTTTAATGCTGGTTTACGCCTTTGTCGTTAACGATTTCACCGTGGCGTATGTTGCCAGCAACTCCAATACCGAGCTGCCAGTCTGGTATCGCGTGGCGGCGACGTGGGGGGCGCATGAAGGCTCGCTGATGCTCTGGGTATTGCTGATGAGCGGCTGGACGTTTGCGGTAGCGCTGCTCGGCGGTGAGATGCCAAAAGATGCTCTGGCACGCGTGCTGGCCGTGATGGGGATGATTAATTTCGGCTTTCTGCTGTTTATCATTTTCACCTCGAACCCGTTTATCCGCACGCTGCCGGACTTTCCCATCGAAGGGCGAGACTTAAACCCGCTGCTGCAGGACATCGGGCTTATTTTCCATCCGCCGTTGCTGTACATGGGCTATGTCGGATTCTCCGTCGCTTTTGCTTTCTCGATTGCCGCGCTGATGGCGGGCAAACTCGATACGGCCTGGGCGCGCTGGACTCGCCCGTGGACACTCGCCGCCTGGTCGTTTTTAACCATCGGCATTGTGCTGGGTTCCGGCTGGGCCTATTACGAGCTGGGCTGGGGCGGCTGGTGGTTCTGGGACCCGGTGGAGAACGCTTCGTTTATGCCGTGGCTGGCCGGCACCGCGTTGATTCACTCGCTTTCGG
>DALYUA010000396.1:0-3470 GCA_031993245.1 Buttiauxella sp.
GCTTGACGACTATCTGGAAGTTAAAACCCTGCATATTGGCGGCCTGTAGACGTATGGCGGCACGGCGTAAGCCTTGTTGGGGTGCCAGAAATGAAAAAATATATTTTTGATTTTAACGAGATAGAGGATCAGCCGGGGTTCTATCGCCATTTTATCCAGGCGTTTTCACTGGAGAAAAAGCAGATCCACGATCTCGATAGCTTATGGGATGTGGTAGTGGGGGGAATTTTGCCTCTCCCGGTGGAGATTGAATTTATTCATCTGCCGGAGATAAAAAGGCGGCGTTATGGCGCGCTGATCCTGCTATTTGACGAAGCGGAAGAGGAGCTGGAAGGGCAGCTCCGCTTTAATATTCGCGTTTAACAGACATAAAAAAGCCCCCGGCGAACGGGGGCAAAGTCGTCGGACTTGACGACGAGGGTTTATTTATACAGTTCAGCGGTGGCGTGCCAGGTATCACCCGTACGAGCCTCGATGACGCGGTAGGCGGAAGCGCCTTTTTCTGCCGCTTTCTGTGATAATTCGTGACGCATATCCATCGGCGCGCTACCTGTCTGGCTTACGGAGATGCTACCTAAAGACTGCATACCTTGCGTCTGCTCGCTGGTGATTTGATGCGCTGCTGCGTTAGCACCAAAAGAGAGAACGGACAGAAGGCTAAGGGCGGCGATGGTTAATTTGGTTTTCATGATGTCTACTCCTGAATATTTTCCCAACGGCCGGAAGGGCTAAATAGCGATTTTTGTTCTTAGGGCCGTTGAGTGAGATTGTCGTTACTGAATTTTTACGTTGGCCTGATTCTATAACTATTTGTTATTTATACAATTCAGCCGTTGCGTGCCATTGGTCACCGGAACGCGCTTCAATGATGCGATAAGAAGAAGCACCTTCCTGCTCGGCTTTTTGCGCCAGTTTCTGATGCATATCCATTGGCGAACTACCGATACCGCTTACGGACACGGTGCCCACCGGTTGAAGGTTTTGTGCGCCGTCGGCATCAACGGATGAGGCAGCAAAAGCGCCAAAGGAAAGCATTGAGAGCAGGCTTGCGGTAACTAAAGTGTGTTTCATGTTCATCATTTTTTACCTCGTCGTATTCTTTTGTTTGGGCCATCGTTTCGTGACCCTCATCACAAAATCAAGTATACACTAATAACGGAAAAAATTAATACCCTGCTAACAGTTTCCAATGAAACTTAATATTAAGAAAACGATTTTTTATCACCTTTAGTTATTAAAAATGAATTTTTAACGCTAGCTTTTTGTTAAAATCAAGAAAAATCAATAGTATATATAGATTTGATTATTTGTGCGGTCTTCAACAGAACAAACTATATTGCAGCGGGATGATTACTGGAGATATGTGCTGGAAGGATGAGACGAAACGGTTAATTGCGCAGAAAGAGAGGGGTAAAAAAGAATTACCCGCCACGGTGGCGGGCGGGGCAGGCATGGAGCTTACAGCTCTTGTTCGAACAGAACGAGAATGGCTTCGTAGAGTTCTTTTACCGTGAAGTCGCGGGCGGGGGTCGTAAAGATAGTGTCATCCCCGGCGATGGTGCCGAGAATACCTTCCGCTTTACCTAATGAATCCAGCAGACGGGCAATCAACTGCGCAGCACCTGGGCTTGTATGAATAACCACCACCGCATTGTTATAGTCGATATCCAGCACCAGGTTCTTCAGCGGACTGGATGTGGTGGGTACGCCGAGCTCGGCGGGCAGGCAATAGACCATCTCCATTTTTGCATTACGGGTTCGTACCGCGCCAAACTTGGTCAGCATGCGGGAAACTTTGGACTGGTTTATATTGTCAAAACCGTCGTTTTGCAACGCATGAACGATCTCGCCTTGAGAACTGAATTTCTCTTCTTTTAACAGCGATTTGAAGGCCTTAATCAATTCTTCTTGTTTTGAGGAGTTGCGCATGAGCCACCTGTATAAAGGTAAACGGATAACATTATTATGCATTTAAATGAATTTTTATGCAAATGCATGAAAGGGCGTTAGCCTGAAATAATGTTATGAAAGAGACGAATTTTATCAAATTTCGTTATCGAGAAACATGCCTGTGTCACGACTCGTAAATAAGCCGGCAAGTAAATTAAATGTTATCAAAATGATGTTGTTTTGATGCGACGGTAAGGTGTAATGTAACCGCCGTTGATGTGACAACATCAGGTAGTGACCGGGCGCCCAGGCGTCGTTTCCACCCGGCGAGTAAATGCAGCAGTAACGCACGAGGATTGCGTAGTGTCGCAGTCTGAAAGCGAGAAGATTGTAATTACCCCTTCTCTGGACTATGGTCGCCACCGCATGGAGTTACGGCACGTTTTTGCTAACCATAATAAGGAGTTTAGGATGAAAGTTGCAGTCCTCGGCGCGGCAGGCGGTATCGGCCAGGCGCTTGCCCTTCTACTCAAGACCCAACTGCCTTCAGGTTCAGAACTCTCACTGTATGACATTGCACCGGTTACCCCAGGGGTAGCGGTTGACCTCAGTCATATCCCTACCGCTGTGAAGATCAAAGGTTTTAGCGGCGAAGACGCGACGCCGGCACTGGTTGGTGCGGATGTTGTGCTGATCTCCGCAGGCGTTGCCCGTAAGCCAGGTATGGATCGTTCCGACCTGTTTAACGTTAATGCCGGCATCGTGAAGAATCTGATTGAGCAGGTTGCTAAGACCTGCCCGAAAGCTTGCATCGGCATCATCACCAACCCGGTAAACACTACGGTTGCTATCGCTGCCGAAGTGCTGAAAAAAGCAGGCGTCTACGACAAGAATAAACTGTTTGGCGTCACTACGCTTGACATCATCCGTTCCAATACCTTTGTTGCGGAACTGAAAGATAAACAGCCTGGCGATATCGAAGTTCCTGTTATTGGCGGCCATTCCGGCGTGACCATTCTGCCGCTGCTGTCTCAGATCCCGGGCGTTACCTTCACCGAGCAGGAAACTGCCGATCTGACCAAACGTATCCAGAACGCGGGTACCGAGGTGGTTGAAGCGAAAGCCGGTGGCGGGTCTGCAACCCTGTCTATGGGTCAGGCTGCCGCTCGTTTCGGTCTGTCGCTGGTGCGCGCGCTACAGGGCGAAAGCAATGTCGTTGAGTGTGCATATGTGGAAGGCGATGGCCAGCACGCTCGTTTCTTCTCTCAGCCGCTGCTGCTGGGTAAGAACGGTATTGAGGAGCATAAATCCTACGGCCAACTGAGCGCGTTTGAACAACAGGCGCTGGAAGGTATGCTGGATACGCTGAAGAAAGATATTGCGCTGGGCGAAGAGTTCGTTAATAAGTGATATCTGACAGATAAAAAAAACCGGAACATCTGTTCCGGTTCAGACAGCTGACAAACCTTAAACTGACGAAGTTATGAAATATGTCATCCGAGAAATTAACAGGAAAATCAATGCCTTGATTTTCGGCTGATAACCACAAAGAAGGAAAAACCACGCTTTTTCCTTCTTTG
>DALYUA010000397.1:0-3455 GCA_031993245.1 Buttiauxella sp.
AATAACAGGATCCACGGCACGGCACTCCTCCAGGCTGAGAAAGTCAGACAAAGGAAAAGTATAGTCCGCTGGGTTCAGAGGTCTGAAAAACGGGAATTATCTGGTGAGCATAATGCCGGGTGGCGCAGCGTTTACCCGACCTGCATTTTGTAGGAGTGAATAAGCGTAGCGCCATCCACTAACGGCGGCGCTAACGCTTGCTTATTAACCAGGTTAAGAAACGTGCTGCAAGAATTCCTGCAAACGCTGGCTTGGCGGATTATTGATTAGCTCCTGAGGGTTGCCGTCTTCGGCCACGCGGCCCTTGTCGATGAAGATCAGGCGCGAGGCAACTTTTGCGGCAAAACCCACCTCGTGCGTGACGATAACCATCGTCATGCCTTCTTCGGCCAGGTCCTGCATAACCTTCAGCACTTCGTGGCGTAGCTCCGGATCGAGCGCGGAGGTTGGCTCATCGAACAGCATCATTTTGGGTTTGACCGCCAACGCACGGGCAATCGCTACGCGCTGCTGTTGGCCGCCGGAAAGCTCGGAAGGGTAGTGGTGCGCGCGTTCCGCAAGGCCCACTTTCGCCAGCAGCTCTTTCGCCAGTTTATCGGCGGCGTCTTTCTTCAGGCCACGCACGCGAATCGGGCCGAAAGAGACGTTTTCCAGCGCGGTGAGATGCGGAAAGAGGTAAAACTGCTGGAATACCATGCCCGCTTCCTGACGGATCAGGCGCTCATCCACCTTCGGGTCGTTGACCTTCAGGCCATCAACAAACAGGTCGCCGCTGGTGATATCTTCGAGCTTATTGATGCAGCGCAGCAGCGTAGATTTACCGGAGCCTGATGGCCCGATGATCACCACCACTTCACCCTGTTTGACGTTCAGATCGATATTGTGCAGCACCTGGGTTTGACCGAAGTGCTTGGAGACGTTTTTAAATTCAATCACAGGATTTTCATCCTTCTTTCAAGAATGCGGAGAACAATGTTCAGGAGCTGGGTGATGATGAGATAGATAACACCAACGGCGGTCCAGATTTCCAGTGCACGGAAATTGCCGGCAATAATCTCCTGTCCGCTACGCGTCAACTCTGCCGCACCGATAACGATAAACAGCGAGGTATCTTTAATACTGATAATTAACTGGTTACCGAGTGCCGGGAGCATGCGACGCAGAGCCAAAGGCATAATCACATGGCGAATGGTTTCACGACGAGACAGGCCGAGGGCAAGTCCCGCTTCGCTGAAGCCTTTATGGATTGACAGTACCGAACCACGGGTGATTTCCGCAATATAAGCGCCGGAGTTAATCATTATGGTGATCACGGCGGCGGTAAATGTGTCGATACGGATGTCCGGGAATGCCATAGGTAAGGCGAAGTAAATATACATCACCTGTACCACGATAGGCGTTCCGCGAATCACTTCGATGAAAACGAGGGCCAGGTGGTTGGTAATCCAACCGCCGTATGTGCGGGCTAAGCCAGCCAGCAGGCCGATAACAATACCACCAGCCAATCCAAGGATCGAAATCCATAGGGTCATTTTGGCGCCTTCCAGCAAGATAGGAATGGCGGGCCAGATGACGCTCCAGTCAAACTGCATAATGTGTTCCCATTTTTTACCGTGGTTTATTCAAAAATAGCAGGGGCGAAAGCCGCCCCTGAGGTTAATCTTTAAAAAAATTTAGAATTATTATTTTGGTTCGCTGCCGAACCATTTTTTGTAGATTTCGTTATAGGTGCCGTTCTCTTTCAGGGTTTTCAGCGCGCCGTTCACTTTAGTGCGCAGGTCGTCGCTGCCTTTCGGGAAGGCGATACCGTATTGCTGAGCTTCCAGTGATTCGCCTACCGCTTTGAACTGACCGTTACCGGCGGTTTTGATGAAGTAGAGGATGTTTGGCGTGTCGTGCAGCACGGCGTCAGCACGGTTGGTGCCAAGTTCCATGTAAGCGTTGTCGATATTCGGGAACTGGCGCAGATCTTTAGTTTTGATATTGGCTTTCGCGTAATCAACAGAGCCGGTGCCGCTTTTAACCGCAAGGACTTTGCCGTCGAGGTCTTTCACGCTTTTTACGTCATTGTTATTAGCTTTAACCATCACCAACAGGCCGCTTTTGTAATAGCCGTCGGAGAAGTCGATCGCTTTTTGACGCTCAGGAGTAATGGTGATGCCAGCCAGCGCCAGATCGATATTTTTGGTTTGCAGGGCCGGAATGATACCGCTGAAATCCATTGGCTTCAGGGTGTAGTCCAGTTTTAATTCTTTCGCGATGGCGGCCCATAAGTCCACGTCGAAACCGACGTATTTATCGCCTTGTTTAAATTCGAAAGGAACGAATGCGGTGTCGGTCGCGACAACCAGTTTCTTCTCAGCGGCGTGGGAAGTCACCGCCAAAGCCAGTGTGAGTGCAGCCAGTGAAACTTTCAAAATCGACTTCATAGCATTTCCTTTGTTAATCCATGGGGCTATCCCCTGCAGCAGCCAGCACGGCATGGAAGAATCGTGCCAAATCTACAACATATTGTTTTGCAAGGATGTGGATTTGTAACATTGCACAATATGGGTTGCAAGTCAGACATAACGCACTGCTATGGTGCTCCATTATGGTGCATATTTTTGGCTGGCGGGTCAGAAGATAGTTTTACCGCGAATTAAGGCGACAAAACAATCATTCATTAACGATTGTGTGATGTGATTATTACAGAAATGCAACTTTTTCGGCTGGGATAAGCGGTTTACTGCGCTAAAATGGTGCATGCTTCTTCCCCGGGCAGGGAAGAAGCATAAGGATTGTCTATCAATTATTCGATATTAGATTCGATGAACCACAAAAACTGGTCCAGATCGCGGGATGCAGCGGTGAGAATATCCGCAGTATCTTCATCTTTGGCTTCGCCAATAGCTTTGCGCACGTCGTTAGCAACGACGGCATAGCGATCCGCCAGCTCTTTTAAATGATCCTGGACGCTATGAATATCCAGCGGATAACTTTTCAGCGCCGTCTTACTGTTAATCACCTGAGTCGTCCCAAGCGCCACGCCGCCAAGCTGAACGGCACGTTCTGCCATGGTGTCCAGATGAGTGGTCAACGCTGTACGGAAGCCATCAAGCATTTCGTGGACGGCAATAAAGTTGGCACCGCGCATGTTCCAGTGAGCCTGTTTGGTAATCAGGGACAGATCGATGAACTGGATTACCTGACGATTCAGCAGCTCGATGGTGGCTTTTTTCTCGCTATCCGCTACATCATTACGGGTATAGAGCAGATCTGTAGATTTGGTTTTTACCAGTTTAGCGGTACTCATAATCTTTCATCCTCTTGATGTGTGTTTCCTGATTTCTTACCGGGATTAAGTATAGCACCGGTTTTTAATCGTGCTGGAGAAGTTAATACCTATCAGACAAATAGCAATTATCAAATGACATTATTAATGACTATTAATATCAAGAGGTTATAGTTAGTAT
>DALYUA010000398.1:0-3454 GCA_031993245.1 Buttiauxella sp.
AGGACAGCGACGTGGCGAAATGGCTGGAGGCGGTCGCCTGGTCGCTGTGTCAGAAACCGGACGCGGAGCTTGAAAAAACCGCCGATGAAGTTATTGAGCTGATTGAAGCGGCGCAGTGTGAAGACGGTTATCTCAATACTTATTTCACCGTCAAAGAGCCGGGGCAGCGCTGGGCGAACCTTGCTGAATGCCACGAGCTTTACTGCGCCGGCCACATGATTGAGGCGGGAGTGGCGTTCTTCCAGGCAACCGGGAAACGCCGCCTGCTGGAGGTGGTATGCCGTTTTGCCGATCATATCGACAACGTGTTTGGCCCCGGTGAAAACCAGCTGCATGGCTACCCCGGCCACCCGGAAATCGAACTGGCGCTGATGCGCCTGTATGAAGTGACGGATAATCCGCGCTATCTGAACTTGGCGAATTACTTTGTTGAAGAGCGTGGTGCCCAGCCGCATTTCTACGATATCGAGTATGAAAAACGTGGTCGCACTTCGCATTGGAACATTCACGGCCCGGCCTGGATGGTGAAAGACAAAGCCTATAGCCAGGCGCACGAACCGCTGGCGTTGCAGCAAACGGCCATCGGCCATGCGGTGCGCTTTGTTTACCTGATGGCGGGCGTGGCTCACCTGGCGCGGCTGCATAAAGACGAGGAAAAACGGCAGTCCTGCCTGCGGCTGTGGGACAACATGGTGCAGCGCCAGATGTACATCACCGGCGGGATTGGTTCGCAAAGCAGCGGTGAGGCGTTCAGTTCGGACTACGATTTACCGAACGACACGGTGTACGCAGAAAGCTGTGCGTCCATCGGGCTGATGATGTTTGCCCGCCGTATGCTGCAAATGGAGGCGGACAGCCGCTTTGCGGACGTAATGGAACGCGCGCTGTACAACACGGTGCTGGGCGGTATGGCGCTGGATGGCAAACATTTCTTTTATGTGAATCCGCTGGAAGTACACCCTAAGTCGCTATCGTTCAACCATATTTACGATCACGTGAAGCCGGTTCGCCAGCGTTGGTTTGGCTGCGCCTGTTGTCCGCCGAATATTGCCCGCGTGCTGACGTCGCTCGGTCACTACCTCTACACTCCACGGCCGGATGCGCTCTATGTCCATTTGTATGTCGGCAACGAAATGGAGGTGGCGGTGGGCGATAAGGTGCTGCGGCTGAAAATCAGCGGCGACTATCCGTGGCACGAACAGATAGAGATCGGTGTGGCTTCGCCTGAGCCGGTGCAGCATACCATTGCGTTACGTCTGCCGGACTGGTGTGATAATCCACACGTAGCGCTCAACGGTGAAACCTGCGAAGGGGACATTCGCAAAGGGTATCTGCATCTGAATCGTATCTGGCAGGAAGGCGACCGCATTGCGCTGACGCTGCCGATGCCCGTACGTCGTGTGTATGGCAATCCGCTGCTGCGTCATGTCGCGGGTAAAGTTGCCTTGCAGCGCGGGCCGCTGGTTTATTGTCTGGAAGAGGCGGATAACGGCGCGGAACTGCATAACCTGAAGCTGCCGAAAGACAGCGCGTTCAGCCTGATTCAGGGCAAAGGGATCTTCGCGCATAAGTTTTTGATTCAGGCCGAGGGGATTCGCATGGAAAGCCAGCAGGCCGGGCAGCAGGCGCTCTATCACTATGATAAATCACCGGTTGCCGCACAGCCGCAAAAACTCACCTTCATCCCGTGGTTTAGCTGGGCCAATCGTGGGGAAGGGGAAATGCGTATCTGGGTAAACGGCGACTGAGTTCGTGGGCCCCTCGAAGCTGGGGCCTTGCTTATTTACTACTTCTCAATACACGTCGTGCTGCTTCTGCCAGAAATGCGCTGCGGCTGGCGTAGTCGGCACTGTGTTTTACATAACCATCACTGCGTGTCAGCAGACGCTGCGGCAGAGTGATGTTGATGCGTTCAGCGTGACCTTCGTACTTGTCCAGATCGATATTGACCTTAATCGCAGCCAAAAATATATCGGTATTTTTGACAGTGATAAAAATGAGACTCGCCACCCGATAGCTACGCTGGATGAAATTTACCAGCACGCAGATATATTAAAATCAACGGCGTGTTTATACGATTAATTTCCCTTTCTCCCGGACCGTCTCTTAAGCAGTAGATCTGTCCAGGTGGCGGTTCCAGGAGGAAAAATACCGTTTTGTCGGTTATCCGGCCTTCTTCGCCTGATGACGAAGAAGGCCGGATTTGTATCAGAACAGCCCTAACGGTTTATCGGAATAGCTCACCAGCAGGCATTTGGTCTGCTGATAGTGCTCCAGCATCATCTTGTGTGTTTCGCGTCCGATGCCGGACTGTTTATAACCGCCAAACGCGGCGTGGGCCGGGTAGGCGTGGTAGCAGTTGGTCCAGACTCGTCCCGCCTGAATGCCGCGGCCCATTTTGTAGGCCAGGCTACCGTTGCGGCTCCAGACGCCCGCGCCCAGGCCATATTCCGTGTCGTTTGCCAGCTCCAGCGCTTCTTCCATAGTTTTAAAGGTGGTGACGGCCAGCACCGGGCCAAAAATCTCCTCCTGGAAAACGCGCATATTGTTTTTGCCAAACAGGATGGTGGGCTCCAGGTAATAGCCAGCTTTCAGATCGCCTTCAAACGCCTTACGGCGCCCGCCGGTCAGCACTTATGCGCCTTCTTTTTTTAAGATATCGATATAGTTGAGGATAGTTTCCATCTGGCCCTGAGAAACCTGGGCACCCATTTGCGTGCTGGCGTCGAGCGGGTTGCCGCTGCGGATGGATTCCACGCGACGAATGGCTCGTTCCATAAAGCGTTCATAAATGGATTCCTGCACCAGCGCGCGGCTCGGGCAGGTGCAAACTTCGCCCTGGTTGAAGGCGAACAGCGCAAAGCCTTCCAGCGCCTTATCGAAGAACGCGTCCTCTTCGTCCATCACGTCGGCAAAGAAGATATTCGGGGATTTACCGCCCAGCTCAAGCGTGACCGGAATAATATTCTGGGTCGCATACTGCATGATTTGCTGGCCCACTTCGGTGGAGCCGGTGAAGGCAACTTTGGCAATACGCTTTGAAGTTGCCAGATATTCGCCGATTTCACCGCCCGCGCCGTTCACCACGTTGATCACGCCCGGCGGCAGCAGGTCGCCGACCAGCTCCATCAGCAGCAATACGGATAGCGGCGTCAGACGCGCCGGTTTAAGCACGATACAGTTACCTGCGGCCAGCGCCGGGGCCATTTTCCAGCTTGCCATCAGCAGCGGGAAGTTCCACGGGATTATCTGTGCGACGACGCCCAGCGGTTCGTGGAAATGGTACGCCACGGTTTCACCGTCAACCTCGCTGATGCCGCCCTCCTGCGCGCGTATACAGGAAGCAAAATAGCGGAAATGGTCGATGGCCAGCGGGACGTCGGCACCGCTGGTTTCACGGATAGGCTTGCCGTTATCCCAGGTTTCGGCGGCGGCGAGCAGGTCAATGTTCTGC
>DALYUA010000399.1:0-3452 GCA_031993245.1 Buttiauxella sp.
TACCCGCTTCGCGATTGCCGATTCTTCCGGTAACGGCACTCTCTCTACCAGCCGCGGCGACAACGATGAGTTCACCTTCGGTGCCCAGATGGAAATCTGGTGGTAATACAGCAGTAATCTGATGTGAAAAATGAGGGGTTCGCCACTGGGCCCCTCGTTATTACCCTTGTATGCCAATGCTTTTTTCAGGTGGAAAGTGCTATTGCCTGGCTAACCTTCCACCGACTTCCCATTCGAGGTTTATAACAATGAAAATGAAAAAAAGTCTCCTCGCGCTCTGCTTATCCGCAGGGTTGCTCGCAGGTTTACCTGCCGTAAGCCTGGCTGATGTGAACATCGTGCCACAGGATCTCAGCGCTGCACCGACAATCCCTGCCTCCGCATTACAGCAGTTACAGTGGACGCCGGTTAGCCAGAATAAAACGCACATCACAAACCTTGCGACTGGTGGCCAGTCTCTGAATGTAGGTGACGTCATCGGGCCGGTAGCGGCTTATAGCGTTCCGGCAAATATCGGCGAACTGACGATTACCCTCACAAGCCAGGTCGAAAACAATTCGGTCTATGCGCCGAACGTGTTAGTGCTGGACCAAAACCTGCAGCCCGCAGCCTATTTTCCGGGCAGTTTCTTCACCTACCAGGAGCCGGGCGTAATAGCCGATAACCGCCTGGAAGGAACATTCAAACTGACCCCGGCTCTGGGGCAGCAGAAACTCTATTTACTGGTCTTCACCACCAGTAAAGATACAAAGCAAACCACAACGATGGTAGATCCGGCCAAAGCCTATGCCAAAGGTAACGGTAATGCGATCCCGGATATTCCGGATCCGATCGCGAGTCACGGTACGACCGGGACCCTGAAACTGAAGGTAAAAACCTCTTCAGGCTCCAGCATATTAGTTGGCCCGCTCTTTGGTTCTTCCGGCCCGGATCCGGTTACCGTGGGTAATACGGCCGCACCTGCTACGGCATATGCAGCACCGGCAACCGCTTATGCAGCGCCAACACCAGCTCCTGCTGCATCAACCGCGGCACCGACACCGGCTGCGAAGAGCGAGCCTATGCTGAACGATACGGAAAGCTACTATAACCAGGCCATCAAGCAAGCCGTGGATAAAGGGGATGTTGATAAGGCCCTGAAACTGCTGAATGAAGCCGAGCGTCTGGGTTCCACCTCCGCCCGTAAAACTTTTATCAGCAGTGTAAAAGGCAAGGGGTAACCGTTTCCCCACAGTGCTGATGCTTGTAAGATTGGTGCGCCCTCGTGGCGCACCCTTTTTTTTATACATAACCCGCATGTTGCGCTATTGTTACGCTTTGCCTGCCACGTTGTACCCATTCTGCGTTACAATGACCTCAGGTTATGTATCGGAGAATTCCCCATGTCTGAGGCGCTATCGCAATTGCGCGCCCTGAGCTTCTTTGCTGAAGTCCCGGATGGATTAAGCCCCGCTTTTCTTGACTGGCTTTTGCTTGAAGATTCAATGACAAAGCGCTTTGAACAATATTGTTCGCGCGTTACGGTCGACATCATACGCGAAGGTTTTGTAGCCGCAGATGAACAGCTACCTGAAGCTGAAATGCTTCCTCCTGCCCACCGTTTCTGGTTACGTGAAATACTGTTATGTGGCGACGGCGTGCCGTGGCTTGTCGGGCGCACGGTAGTGCCAGAATCCACGCTTGACGGTCCCGAGCTGGCATTACAGAAACTGGGAACTACGCCGCTTGGGCGCTATCTTTTTAGTTCATCTACGCTGACACGCGATTTTATTCAGATTGGCCGCAGCGCGGAGTTGTGGGGACGTCGATCCCGTCTGAGACTGTCCGATAAGCCTTTGTTGCTCACCGAGCTGTTTCTGTCCGCATCTCCGCTTTACGAAGAGGAAAAATAATGGAGTGGAGTCTGTCACAAGGAAAGTTCCAGGCGTATATGCGCCTGATGCGGCTGGATAAGCCTATCGGATCGCTGTTACTGCTCTGGCCGACGCTCTGGGCCCTGTGGCTGGCCTCGCCCGGCGTACCGCCGCTGACGATTTTAGCGATATTTATCGCTGGCGTCTGGATGATGCGCGCCGCCGGTTGTGTAGTGAACGATTATGCCGATCGTAAATTCGATGGTCACGTAAAGCGCACGGCCCATCGACCTTTGCCGAGCGGGGCGGTAAGCGAGAAAGAAGCCCGCCTCCTTTTTGTATGTCTGGTGCTGCTCTCGTTTTTGCTGGTGCTGACCCTTAACACCATGACGATTTTGCTGTCGGTGGCGGCGCTGGCGCTGGCCTGGGTATACCCGTTTATGAAGCGCTACACGCACCTGCCACAGGTGGTGCTCGGTGCCGCGTTTGGCTGGTCAATCCCGATGGCCTTCGCCGCCGTGAGCGAAAGCGTGCCGCTAAGCTGCTGGCTGATGTTCCTGGCAAATATCTGCTGGGCGGTAGCCTATGACACACAATACGCGATGGTCGATCGGGATGATGACCTGAAGATTGGCATTAAATCCACGGCCATTCTTTTTGGCCGCTACGACAAGCTGATTATCGGTATTTTGCAGGTTGTGGTGCTGGCGCTGATGGCGCTGATTGGCTGGCTGAACGGGCTGGGCGGGGCGTTTTACTGGTCAATTGGCCTTGCGGGTGCGCTGTTTCTCCATCAACAGCGGCTGATTGCGGGCCGCGATCGCGATGCCTGCTTTAAAGCCTTCCTCAATAATAATTACGTTGGGCTGGTGCTGTTTATCGGACTGGCATTGAGTTTAATGCATTTCTGACGTGCATAAAAAACAGGCGGGTTTCCCCGCCTGTTTGCTTTTACTCCGCCGCCACTAGCTGCGATGTTGCGCTTTCAATGGTTAAACGCACATCCGACGTCACCAGGTCTGCCAGCATCTGGTAAACCTTCATAGTTTGCGTCGGCTCCGCATCGCCGGTATCGCTGATATAGCCTTCATCGCGCAGCGTCAGCACCAGAGAGGTGAAGACGGCCTTATCGAAGAATTCCGGCGCATTGATACCGTGCAGCATCGAAAGACGCTGTGCTACGGTACGGCTCTCACGTTCAAGCGTGCCGCGGTTGATCGATGGGTTGGCGCTCAGCAGCCAGAAAGTAATGGCATAACGCTGTAGCGTTTCGCGCACGCCCGCCGCCAGAAGCTGCAGGGTACGGGAGCGTGCCGGATTAATCTGCACCTCTTCGCCGTTCATCGTCACCAGGCCCTGGCGCACCATTTCATTCATCAGCGCGTCGATTTCCGTGCCCAGCTCTTCTTTTTCCCAGCGCAGGAACAGCTCGGCTTTCAGCATCGGGTAAAGCACTTCTACCTGACACAGCAGTTCGGCACGACCGATGTAACGGTGCTGCGTAACTATTGCCGCCAGCAGCGACGGCAACACCAGCATGTGCATGATGTTGTTGCGGTAGTACGTCATCAGCACGGCCTGCTCGCGCGGCAGAATAAT
>DALYUA010000400.1:0-3445 GCA_031993245.1 Buttiauxella sp.
TGATGCTGTAGCACGCTCAGTTCAGCGAGTGCCTCGCCGCGTGCGGCGCTGCCGTTTGGCGGCATGTTGGTGAACATGTCCCATCCGGCGATGGCCGAGAGATGTCCGAAGCGGGACAGGCGCTGGAAGGTGCGGGTGAGATGGTTATAGTTTTGCTTTTCCATAGGGCCTCGTAAGTGTTGTTAACGCAGCGAAAATAGCAAAATGCGTTAATAAAGACGAGGCCCGCCAGCGGTTAGCGCGCGCGATGATGCAGACGGTTGCCGACCAGTAAAGCAATCACCAGCAATGCGCCGATAAAAGCGGCGACGCCATTCCAGCCGAACCTGTGCCAGAACACGCCGCCCAGCGTACCGGCGATGCTTGAACCCAGATAATAGCTGAACAGATAAAGAGAAGATGCCTGGCCTCTGGCACGTTTTGCGCGCGGCCCAATCCAACTGCTGGCAACGGAGTGCGCCGCGAAGAAACCGGCAGAGAACAACAGCATGCCGATGAAAATCACGATTAGCGGTGAGAACAGGGTAAGCACCAGGCCCAGCAGCATAATGCCGGTGGAGAAGATCATCACCGGGCCGCGGCCAAATTTTGTCGTCATCGCACCGGCTTTGGGCGAGCTCCATGTACCGGTTAAATAAGCCACTGAAAGCAGGCCCACCACCGCCTGGCTTAAGAACCACGGCGCTTCCATCAGGCGATAGCCGATGTAATTAAACAGCGTGACAAATGCCCCCATCAGCAGGAAGCCTTCGGCGAACAGCAGCGGCAGGCCCTGGTCACGCCAGTGCAGACGGAAATTAATAAACAGCGTCTTAGGGCGCAGTGAAGAAGGGCGGAAGTGGCGGGATGCCGGCAGAATTTTCCAGAACATCAGCGCAGAAGCCAGCGCAAAACAGCCAATCGCCGCAACCGCAATACGCCAGGTGAAGAAGTCCGTTATCACCGCGCTTAACAGCCGACCGCTCATGCCGCCAATGGAATTCCCGCTGATATACAGCCCCATAGAGAAGGCCACGACGCTTGGGTGGATTTCCTCGCTGAGGTAAGTCATGCCCACTGCGGCAACACCGCTCAGAGAAAGGCCGATCAGCGCACGCATAATCAGGATGCCGTGCCAGCTTGTCATCATTGTGGAAAGTAGCGTGCAGCAGGAGGCGAGAACTAAAGCCGCAACCATTACCGGCTTACGCCCGATGGCATCGGAAAGCGGCCCGGTAAACAATAAACCGATGGCGAGCATAGCGGTTGATATTGACAGGGAAATACTGCTGCTGGCGGGGGATACGCCGAATTCATGCGAGAGCACCGGCAAAATGGGTTGCACGCAGTAAAGCAGGGCAAACGTGGCCAGACCTGCGGAGAAAAGCGCGAGGGTGACGCGCATAAACTGGGATGTACCGCGTTTTATATAAATTGTCGGCGCAGGCGTTGCAGAAATGTGCTGATCAACGTCGCTAGCCGGGGCGGCGCTGACGGAGGATGTACGACTCAAAATCAATCCTTAGGAAAAGATAAGGTGTGTGGCTTCTGTCCTGACAGAGTAGAAAACGGCGAATGTTCTGTCTAATATATTAATAATCTCAATTGATATGTTTAAAATATGAATATCGAACTGCGACATTTACGCTATTTCGTGGCGGTGGCGGAAGAGCTGCATTTTGGGCGCGCCGCCGCGCGGCTGCGTATCTCCCAACCTCCTTTAAGCCAGCAGATTCAGATCCTCGAACAGCAGATTGGCGCCAGGCTGCTGGCACGCACCAACCGCAGCGTGAATCTTACGGCGGCGGGGCAGCAATTTTTGACCGATGCGCGCCAGATTCTGGGGCAGGTTGAAGCGGCGGCGGCACGCGCCGAACGCTTGCATCACGGGGAAACGGGGGAATTACGCATAGGCTTTACCTCTTCCGCGCCGTTTATCAAAAGCGTCTCGGACAGCCTTTCAACGTTCAGAAAACGTTACCCGGACGTGCATATCCAGATGCGCGAAATCAATACGCGCCAGCAAATCGCACCGCTTAACGACGGTGAGCTGGAGCTGGGATTAATGCGCAATACGCGCCTGCCGGAAACGCTGGCATGGAAACTGGTGCTGCGCGAGCCCTTGCTGGCGATGGTGCACCGCGATCATCCTCTGGCCGCCTGTGAATCCATTTCCCTTCATGCGCTGGCGCACGAACCTTTCGTCTTCTTTGACCCGCACGTGGGTACCGGCCTGTATGACGATATTCTTGGTCTGCTGCACCGCTTCAATATTTCCCCCTATATCACCCAGGAAGTGGGGGAGGCGATGACGATTATCGGCCTGGTTTCGGCGGGGCTTGGGGTATCGATTTTACCTGCTTCATTTCAGCGCGTGCGGTTAAGCGACGTGGTGTGGTTACCGTTGCAGGAGCCGGAAGCCCGGTCGGAAATGTGGCTGGTGTGGCCAAAACATCGTGAACTTTCAGGCGCCGCACTTCGCATCAGCGCCCTGTTAACTCAGACCACTTCTGTGCCAGAATAAGTGCAAAGGTGGCTTATTATGTGCGGTAAATCACAACCCTACGTAAATATTTGACTACCCCGCTTGAAGTGTTTCACCATAGCCCAAAGTTTATTTCGAAGCGCGAAAATAAAGGGAGTTCCACGTGGTTGCTGATAGCCAACCGGGCCATATCGATCAGATTAAGCAAACGAATGCAGGCGTGGTTTACCGCCTCATTGACAGCCATGGCCCGGTATCGCGTATCGATCTTTCTCGTCTGGCACAGCTTGCCCCAGCCAGCATCACTAAAATCGTGCGCGAGATGCTCGAAGCGCATCTGGTGCAGGAGACGGAAATTCAGGATCCCGGCAGCCGCGGTCGTCCGGCGGTGGGATTAATGCTTGAGACAGAAGCCTGGCATTATCTTTCGGTACGCATTAATCGCGGCGAGATTTCGCTTGGCCTGCACGATCTCAGCAGCCAGCTGATTGTCGAAGATACCCTTTCATTGCCGGTTGAAGACCCAAACCCTCTGCTTGAGCGCGTTATTAGCCAGGTGGATCAGTTTTTTATTCGTCATCAGCACAAGCTCGAACGTCTGACCGCCATCGCCATTACCCTGCCGGGTATCATCGATACGGTACGCGGAATTGTTCATCGTATGCCTTTTTATGATGTCTGCGACATGCCGTTGGGCGAAATGCTGGAAAACCATACCGGCGTCCCGGTCTTTATTCAGCACGACATCAGCGCCTGGACAATGGCCGAAGGGCTGTTTGGTGCATCCCGCGGCGCGCGCGATGTCATCCAGGTTGTTATCGATCACAACGTGGGGGCGGGCGTTATCACCGATGGTCGCCTGTTACATGCGGGCAGCAGCAGCCTGGTTGAGATTGGCCATACGCAGGTCGATCCTTACGGCAAGCGCTGCTACTGCGGCAACCACGGCTGTCTGGAAACCATCGCCAGTATAGAAAGCGT
>DALYUA010000401.1:0-2696 GCA_031993245.1 Buttiauxella sp.
CTCTGCTCGTGCCAGTGGTTAACCGCCTGCACCAGCAGCGACCAGTTGTTCTCGCTTAAATGATCGTAGCTCTGGAATGGACCGTGGCTGACCTGCCATTTGCCGTCCTGATGGCTTACCAGGCGGCTGTCTACCTCGTTTTCCATGGCAAGGCCTGCCAGTTCGTCCGGGGAGATGGGATCGATAAAGTTTTTAAAGCCGCGTTTTAACACTACCGGGCGTTTTTGCCAGTAGCGCTCGATAAAATCGGGCCAGTTTAAATCCAGGGTGTATTCCATTTTTATTATCCGGCAGGTGGAGGAACCTGTCCGGATTATAACGGATGGGGAGGGCGTTTACGGGAGTATTTTCAATCTTCTTCGCTGGCCGGACGCTGGCGCGCAAAAATCACTTCCATGCGCACGCCGCCCAGCTCGCTTACGCCCGGAAGGATTTCACCGTCGTACTGCCCGACGATTTCACGAGCCACCGACAGGCCAACGCCCTGGCCCGGCCGTAGCGTATCGGCACGCTGCCCGCGGTCAAAAACAATGGCTCGTTTGCTTTCCGGGATACCCGGGCCATCGTCTTCCACAAATAAATGCAGGGTATCGTCCGACTGCGAGGCGGAAATTTCCACGAACTCCAGACAGTATTTACAGGCGTTATCCAGCACGTTGCCCATCACTTCCATAAAGTCGTTTTTCTCGCCGATAAAAGTAATTTCCGGCGAGATATCAAGCGTAATATTCACACCTTTACGCTGGTAAACCTTGTTGAGCGCCGAGCAAAGTTTATCAAGCAAAGGGGCGACAGAATGCAGTTCGCGGCTTAATAAAGCGCTGTTGCCGCGCATGCTGGCGCGATGCAGGTAATAGCCGATTTGCTGCGAGATACGGCTGATTTGCTCGAGCATTACCGGCTCGGCTTCTTCAACGTCGAGCTTTTGCGTGCGCAGGGAGCGCAGAGTGGTCTGCAGCACCGCCAGCGGCGTTTTCAGGCTATGGGTTAAGTCAGTCAACGTAGTGCGATATTTATCGTAGCGATCGCGTTCTGTTCGCAGCAGGCGGTTCAGGTTGCGGACCAGACTCATCAGCTCGCGGGCCGTTTCCGGGTTAAGGCTGTCGCGGTCGTGTTTTTCCAGCTCGCGCACCTCTTTTGCCAGCGCTTCGATAGGACGCAGGCTCCACCAGGCGGCGATCCACAGCAGCGGTATCACCAGCAGCAGGTTGGCGAGCAGCACGTAAATAAACCAGTTCCACACCTTATAGGAACGTTTCAGTTCGATGGGAATGGTATCGACGACCACAATGGTTAACGCAGGCATTCTGGCGGTAGCGGGATATTGATTGACGGCCACCGAGTGCGTCATCTCGTTGTCTTCATCATCCTCGTGAATAACCTTTAGTTTTGCCTGCATAGAATTATCATTGCCCAGCAGGGTGCGGCTGGTGGCGAAATTCGCCTCCAGCTCATGAAAACCGTTCGAGCCAAGCCACTCTTTTTTAATCTGCTGCCTGAGCTGCGGCATATCCCGCTGCGCCCAGAGCAGATTGCCGCGATCGTCATAGATCAGCGCCATTGTCGGGCTTTGCAGGTTCAGATGTTCTGGTATTTCAACGTTGATCTTGCCATCCACCCGGGTCGCGAGGGTGTAGAAGAGATTGCTTTCGCCGCGCAGCAAACGGAAGGTGGTTTTGTCGAAGCTCACGCTGTAGCCCACCAGCGCCACCAGGCCGTAGGCGAGCGACAGCACCAGCACCACGGCGGCGGTAGCCAGCAAAAAGCGTACTCGCAGCGAGAGCGGGAAGAAGTGGCGTAAGAATGTCATCGTTAGCGCAGGTCGAAACGGTAACCCTGGCCCCGCACGGTGGTAATCACCTCCTGAGCATATTCGGCCTGGATTTTCTTACGCAGGCGGCCCATCAGCACGTCAATGGTGTGGCTTTCGCGCAGCTCCGCGTCGGGATAGAGCTGCAGCATCAGCGAATCTTTGCTGACCACCTTCCCGGCGTTGCGGATCAAGGTTTCCATAATCGTGTATTCAAAAGCGGTGAGCTTAATGAGCGTGTCGTCAATGGAGAGTTCACGACGGGATAAATCCACCTGGAACGGCGGCAGGGAGATAAGCTGCGAGGCAAGCCCGCTGTTGCGGCGCATTAACGCCTGCATACGCGCGATAACTTCTTCAAGATGAAAAGGTTTAGTGACATAGTCGTCGGCCCCGGCGCCGAGAACTTCGACTTTATCCTGCCAGCCTTCACGGGCGGTTAACACGAGCACAGGAATGGTGACGTCATGGCTTCGCCAGCGGCGGATCAGACTCATGCCGTCTTCATCAGGCAGGCCGAGATCGACAATCGCAATATCCGGCGTGTGCTCGTTTAAGAAGTAATCCGCTTCTTTAGCATCTTCGGCGGCATCGACCTGGTGGCCCGTTTCACGCAACTGCACCTGCAGGTGGTGACGTAAAAGAGCGTTATCTTCTACAACCAGAACGCGCATCGCATTTCCTCAATGTAAAAATGGCATTGATAGTTTAACGCTAATTATCGATTACCGGGGATAAACCCCGAGTAAACGGTGCTGTGCCGGATTTTAGCGGTTAACCGAGCGTGCGATGCGGGTATAGGTATGGCGTACGCCGCGGATTGCTACGCTATAGGCAAAAATATTCTCCGGCAGGGCGATGCCAGCGTATCCGGTATCGCCGATAT
>DALYUA010000401.1:2706-3439 GCA_031993245.1 Buttiauxella sp.
AAGGTCGGCGCCCGCCATTTTACTCATCAGCGCGATTTGCCGGATGGTCTGCACATCGGCGCCTTCCTGTGAGGTGCCAATGGCGGTCATCGCCAGCGCCCCTTGCCGTTGGGTAAAGGCAATCAAAGAGGCGACCTTTTCCTGCGACATGCCCGGAATGGTTCCCGGCGCCGGAAGCAGGACAATATCGGCGCCATTTTCTACGAACAGAGCGATATCCTGCTCGCTTATCAACTGACTGCCGCTTTCGCGCACGATGCCCGCGCCGTGCATTTTCCCGGCGATAAGGATCATTTTATCGCCGACCTCACCGTGGATCTGCTTAAGGGAGCGGGCGATAGCCTGATTGCTGATGCCGTTATTGGGATTGCCGGTCAGTACGACGAGCTTTGCTCCAAGATCGTACAGTTTGCGTGCGTTTTCAGGCGTGGCGGCTCGCCCGGCGGACATCTGCCAGAACTCATCATGATCGACAGCAAAGTCCGGGTCCACCGCTTCCAGGTTCGCCCCAATCACTCGCCCGGTCAGGCGTTGAAGCTCCCGCAACGCCTCCTGCGGGGAAGTGCTGGAGGGCAGGCCTTCTATACGGGGATGGTCCGCATCAAAGAGGTTCAGCAGAAGGATATCGGCGCCCTGGCTGGCGGCCAGCTCGGCATTGGTCACGTTATTAAGCAACGGCTGGGTTACCGCAATGGTCTCGCTGACCAGGATGCGGCCTTCGCTGGCGCGAATG
>DALYUA010000402.1:0-3419 GCA_031993245.1 Buttiauxella sp.
CGACATACTTTCTTCCGCGCGAATGAACCAGGGGCTGGAACGTATGGATCAGATAAAGTTTGCCATTCTGGAAAAGAACGGCAAGATCGCCATCATTCCCGCAGAAGAACAGGAGTCGTAATGCAGATTTGGGTGGATGCCGATGCGTGTCCAAAAGTTATCAAGGACGTTTTGTTCCGCGCCGCGGAGCGGGCGCAGATCATGGTAACGCTGGTCGCCAATCAGGGGCTGAAAACGCCGCCGTCGCGCTTTATTCGCAGCCTTCAGGTGGCGACGGGATTCGACGTTGCCGATAACGAAATTGTGCGCCGCTGTGAAAGCGGCGATCTGGTGATAACCGCTGATATCCCGTTGGCCGCAGATGTTATCGAAAAGGGCGCCGTGGCGCTGAATCCACGCGGTGAACGCTATACGCCAGCCACCATTCGCGAACGGTTAACCATGCGCGATTTTATGGACACCCTGCGTGCAAGCGGCGTACAGACGGGCGGGCCGGACAGTTTAAACCAGCGCGACCGCCAGCTGTTTGCCAACGAGCTGGAAAAATGGCTGCTGGCAGCGGCGCGGGCCAAACAAAATTAAATCAGGTTGTCATCGTCATCGCCAAAATCGTCATTGCCGATATCGCCATAGTCGTTGGTATCGTCCTGCGGCAGGCCCGCATCCTGATTAAGGAACTGGCTGTCTTCCGCCTGGTTATAGTCGTCAACCGCGTTAATCGCTGAGTTATCGGCTGGCTGCGCAGGCTCGTTGATAATATTCACCAGCTCTTCAGGCTGCGTATGATGGAACATGCTGGTCAGCATATCCGCCATAATCACCCCCCCAGCTACGCCCGCAGCCGTTTGCAGCGCTCCGGCTAAAAAGCCGTTGCCGCCGCGCGGGGCGGCGTAGCCTGGCGCCATTTGCGGCGCGTTTTGGTACTGTTGGGCGCCAGGAACAGGTTCTGCGACGCGTGACGATCCTGAACCAAATAATCCTGCAAGGAATCCGCCGCTGCTTTGCTGCTGGCGTGAAGCGTGTTGCAACTGTGCCACCTGGCCTTCCAGTCCCTGAATACGGCTGTTCAACTGCTTCATGGCAGCTTCCTGAATCAGTATCGTTTGCGCCATGTAATAGGCGGCGCCCGGAAGCTGCGCCATATGCTGCTGAATTAACTGGTCTGCGGCGCTGTCGCGCGGGGTACTGTTTTCTTCAGCCTGCTTCAGGCGGCCAAAAAGCCCGTCAATCAGACGTTGCTCTTCAGATTGCATGGTTCATACCTCTGTCATCATGGGTTCTCAATATTTAGTCTGGATCAGAATTGCAGCATGTAAAATGGCGCGAGGGTAAAGCTGTGCGAAATTGTGTTACTGAATCCCGGGCACCGGGGTTGTTTTTCACCGGAGCTTTCAAGTAAGGTGGCGCTCATATTTACTGGTAAATTTCCTTTACATATTTCAGGCTTGCTGTTGCACGCTCGAGGTAACCAGCCTGTAATGCAAATGATTTATCGTAACGTTTTATTTACAGCTATTCCGCGTACTAGCTGGATGGTATGATGGATAGTTATTAATCTTTTTATTTGTTATCACCCAGGCCCACTGCTGAGGAATAGCCCCTGATGATTCAACCCATATTTCTGGTCGGCGCGCGCGGCTGCGGTAAAACCACGGTAGGTGTAGCTTTAGCGCAGGCTCTGGGCCGCGGCTTTGTCGATACCGACAGTTATCTGCTGACTACCACCAACATGAGCGTAGCGGATATTGTGGCGCAGGAAGGGTGGGAAGGTTTTCGCGCTCGCGAAACGCAAGCGCTGAAAAGCGTGACGTCACCGGACGTTGTCGTTGCTACCGGCGGCGGCATGGTGTTGGCGGAATATAATCGTCAGTACATGCGCGAGCAGGGTGTGGTGGTTTATCTGCGCGCGCCCGCCCAGATTCTGGCGGAGCGTCTGGAGGCTTTCCCGCAAGAGGGGCAGCGCCCGACCTTAACCGGCAAACCTATTACCGATGAAATTGTTGAAGTATTGGCCGCCCGGGAGACGCTGTATCGCCAGGCCGCCCACCACGTTGTTGACGCCTCTCATACGCCGGATGCCGTAGTCGACGCGGTGCTTGCCGCTTTGCAAATAGCCCGGGCAAGTTAATCTTTGTCTATACTTATCGCTCATCCACAACCGAAGGAAGAGCGATGGCTAGCAGACCTCCTTACCCACGAGTTGCGCGAATAGTTGAAGTTGAGAAAGGTTCGCAGGCCCAAACCGTCACCTGGTATCAACTCAGGGCTGACCATCCCCACCCGGATACGCTTATCAGCGAACATGAGACCGAGCAGGAAGCGCTGGATGCAAAACGGCGTTATGAAGATCCGGAAAAAAGTTGATCCGCACAGGCAAGGATGCCAAAAATCCCTCAGGTCTTTTTCCTAAAAAACCCGCACTGATTTTGACATCACACTTTTTACCTCTCCCTCAGGTTAAAAAAACATTACGATAATGTTATGTGGTAACGCCGCTGACGTTTTGTTAAAGGATCTAACGATGCTCCTGCGATATGCTGCTACGCTTTGTGATTAATTATTGAGCAACCCTGCGGTCGGCATCAGCGAGTGGGAAAAGTATCAGTGCAGCAAAAGGGGGCTGGTACGGGATAAAGGCGGAACTAAATATGAAATCAACGTTAGCCATTCTCACCATCGGTGTGGTACCTGTTAGTGAAATCCTGCCGTTATTAACCGAACATATTTCCGAAGAGCAAATCAAACACGTTACGCTGCTGGGCAACATGTCCCGTGAGGAAGTGATTGCGAAATTTGGCGCAGAAGAGAGTGAAGAGGAAATTCTCACCTTACTGGCAGACAAAACGCTCGTGCATGTCGGTAAACAAAAAGTCGAACAGGCGCTACAGGAGATAATCGAGCTGCTGGATAATCAGGATTACGATGTGATCTTACTGATGAGCACGGAGCGATTCACCCGTCTTGCTGCCTATAACAGCATATTGCTGGAGCCGGAGCGCATCATTCCCCCCCTGGTGGCATCCATTGTCGATGGTCATCAGGCCGGTATTATTCTGCCTGTAGCTGACCTGCTGAAATCACAGCATAAAAAATGGCAGCAGTTGCAAAACCCGCCTTTTTACGAGCTGGCTAATCCGGTGCACGAAAAAGAAGAGAGCTTGCTTAACGCCGGCCGAAAACTGCTGGCGGCGGGTGCGGATGTGCTGGTGTTGGATTCCCTCGGATATCATCAGAAACATCGAGATCTGCTGCAAAAAGGGCTTGATGTGCCAGTATTATTATCGAACGTGCTGATTGCGCACCTGGCTTCGGAACTGCTCGCCTGACGCCAGATAACAATTTGCGTGACAGGCTCAAGCGTTGCCCTCTATATTGTTTTTCTGAACATTTTTTAAAAGGGCCAGTCCATGCTTCAAAGT
>DALYUA010000403.1:0-3370 GCA_031993245.1 Buttiauxella sp.
TGGATTGTTCAACTCGCCGACCCTGCTTCTGACTGGTGCACAGGGCAGGTCATATCTGTCGATGGCGGATTGAGCCTGGCCTGAATCAAAATTCTCCTCTGCCTGGGGGAGAGTTTTTCAGCATTCGGCTATCCATCGGGACACAAAGATAGTGCGATACCAGGAGTCGAACCTGGGACCTGCGCATTACGAATGCGCTGCTCTACCCGCTGAGCTATATCGGCTTTCAGGATGTAGCCACGGAGTGCCCACGAAGCAAAAGGGTAAGAAAAAAGATTTAACCGTAAAAAGTGTGCTGGTCATCACACTCACTAGCAGAACGAAGCCTGTATCCCCCGCTAAGCCGCTCATTTCTTTTGTCGTAAACTATCTTCAGTTACCCACTCAGTTATAAAGACCAGGCGAATCGGGCCGATAATAGACCTGACTGGCGAGCCAGCCTTATAGACGGATACTCTGGGTAAACAGGCATGAAAAACAATTCGATTGAAGATGACATCACAAGCCCGGACGCTGACTACCGCACCACCGCCGCCTTTATCAAACGTGCGCTCCTGCTGATGGTATCGCTGCTGGCGATGTTATTTGTAGTGGCTATTTTCTCTTTGCTTTCCATTGCCAACAGCATTAATCAGGATGTCGACGATCACAGCGGCAAGCTGTTGCAAAAAGCCCTGAATAATCGTGTCGATAAGCTTTCTACCCACATCAAAGATTACGCGTGGTGGGGTGAAGCCTATGAAAAGCTGCACGTCACAGTCGATCCCGACTGGGCCTACACCCGGCAAAATATGGGTAGCTCGCTTTATCGCGACTTTGAATACGAAGGTGTTTTCG
This sequence comes from Buttiauxella sp., assembly GCA_031993245.1. Classification (GTDB taxonomy): domain Bacteria; phylum Pseudomonadota; class Gammaproteobacteria; order Enterobacterales; family Enterobacteriaceae; genus Dryocola. Next base: position 838 of record DALYUA010000403.1, read on the forward strand.
TTCTGGATGGAGCCGAGAAAACGCGTTACAGCGTCATCAGAGGCCGGCTGTCATCCCGGAGTCTTACAGAATGGCTCGGCGCAAATCCCCTGCCCGAGCTGGTGCAGGCGATGAGCAGGCCCGATGCTTTGCCGCTGACCTCTACGATGGTGCTGCATGCGGGCCACCCTGCTCTGGTCGCCATGGCAAAGATAACTAACGGGGACGATAAACAAGTCTCCCTCGTTCCCGGTTCGCCTTCCATGCTGGTGTTTGTCGATGTGCTGGATGACAAAAAGCTGGCGCAAATGGGCGAAGAATATGGCATCTATGAAACCCGCATTCAGGATAAAAACGCCCCTCGTTCTGAAAGCAGGCGCGGCACCCTGACGCTGCCGGTAAACGGTCAGACGTTGACGCTTGAGTGGAAAAGCGAGGAGCCGGGTCGCCAGTTGATTCACTATATTCTGCCCCTGCTAATATTGCTGGCCGCTGGTTGCGGCACGCTCGCCTGGATGCAAAGCCGTAATCTGCTGAAAAAAGCGCGCATGTACGATGAGAACAGCTATTTGCTTGCCCAGAGTCGACAGGCGTTAACCGCCAGTGAACGCCGCTTCCGGGACGTTGCCGAAGCCACAACGGACTGGATATGGGAGACAGACAGCGAACTGCGTTTTATCTGGCTGTCAGACAGGTTTCCCGGCATTACCGGGCACAGTATCTCATCATGGCTTGGCCAACCCGTAACTGCCTTTATGGAAGCCGATAATCTCTCGCTGGCGGAATGGATAACCCAGCCGGGCCACACCGGCCACCGTCGCCTGCTTCACTGCAGGTATCGCTCCGCTATGGGCCATCAGCGCTACTGCCATATCGCTATCAAACCGGTCCTCACCCCGGAAGGCGTTGCGGGTTATCGCGGTACCGCGACGGATGTCACTCTTGAAGTTGAAGCGCAGCAGCGCGTGCAGTATCTCTCAAGGCACGATGAGCTGACCGGCCTGCCAAACCGGGTGCGAATGCGCGAATTTCTGGAAGGCAAACTTCAGGCGCAGCCCACCCCTGAGCGTCCGCTGGCGATGATCAGCCTCGATCTGGATAAGTTTAAGCCGGTCAACGATCTGTTTGGTCACGGCGTGGGGGATCGGGTACTGCATGAGGTTTCTGCCCGACTTCGCCACTGCATACGGGATAACGATCTGGTGGCTCGCCAGGGAGGCGACGAGTTTATTTTAATTATCCCGGACATCGCCGATCGTCACTACCTTGAAACCTTGTGCAAGGAAATTATCAATGAACTGTTGCGCCCGTTCGCGGTTAACGGTCATGAGATATTTATAGGCGCCAGCATGGGCGTTGCTCTGGCGCCTCACGATGCCGTGGATGCCGGAGATCTGCTGCGCTATTCCGATATGGCGCTTTACAAGGCAAAAAACTCCGGCCGTAACAAATGGCTGTTCTACACGTCCGAGATGGCCCAGCAGATGGTCCTGCGCCGGGAAATGGAGAACAGCCTGCGCGAAGCGATCAAATTGCAGCACTTCTGTCTGGTTTATCAGCCGCGCTATTGCCTGAATACTTCGCAGATTGTTGCGGCAGAAGCGCTGATCCGTTGGCAACATCCGCAGCTCGGATTATTAATGCCCGACCAGTTTATTACGCTGGCGGAAGAAACCGGGCTTATCGCCTCCATCAGCGAATGGGTACTGAAAACGGCCTGCCGTGAAGCTCAGCAGAAGCTTGAAGGGCTTGCGGTTTCGGTCAATGTTTCTGCAGTGGAGTTTCAGTCCTGGGGAATAGTCGATCGCGTAAGCGATGCGCTGCGTGAATCGCAGCTCGATCCCGGCCGTCTGGAAATAGAAATCACCGAAAACGCCACGCTGTGGAATCCGGAAAATAGCCTGGAGCTTATGCAGGCGCTAAAAAACCTTGGCGTTCGTCTGCTGATGGATGACTTCGGCACCGGCTATTCATCGCTGAGCTACCTGCGCAATTTCCCGTTCGACGGTATTAAGCTCGATAAATCATTTATCTCCGCCATGCCGGAAAGTGAAAGCGCCAACACTATCGTGGAAAACATCATCGGGCTGGGGAAAGCATTCTCGCTAAGTATTACCGCCGAAGGCGTGGAAACCCAGGGGCAGTTGCAGAAATTAAAAATGCTTGAGTGCGATGAAACACAGGGCTATTTAATCGGCAAACCCATGAGCCTTGAAGCATTGAAAGAACGAAAAGCGGCGATTGATGCCGCAGTGCAGCAGCATCTGGAAGAGAAAATCTAAACCAAAAGAGCGGGGAATGATAAAACTGCGAGACGCCTCGCAGCGCTTTATTTGATAGCGCATAAGGCCGATCAAACCGGCCTTATGTTGTTTGGTTATGCTGATTTATGATTATTTGTCGCAGACCACTCAGACGCTGGTCACTGGCTTTTGCTCCGGCTTAGCCTGGGCGTTTTCCAGCATACGACGCACCGGCACGATAAGGATTATCAGCACCGCGGCACAGATCAGCAGCGCAATGGAGCAGCGTGCGAAGAGGTCCGGCAGCATAT
>DALYUA010000404.1:0-3357 GCA_031993245.1 Buttiauxella sp.
CCTGAAGAAAATCTCCGGGCCGAAGGTTGTCTTGCCCGCGCTAGATGGCTCAACGCCCAAACAAAAAATCTTCCTCTGTGCCCTGCTGATCCTTGCCGTGGCATGGCCGTTTATGGTTTCACGCGGTACGGTGGATATCGCTACGCTTACGATGATCTATATCATCCTCGGCCTTGGTTTGAACGTGGTGGTCGGTCTGTCCGGCCTGCTGGTGCTGGGTTACGGCGGCTTCTATGCCATCGGTGCTTATACCTTCGCGCTGCTTAACCATTATTACGGCCTTGGATTCTGGACGTGTCTGCCAATTGCCGGCCTGGTGTCTGCTGCTGCAGGTTTCCTGCTCGGCTTCCCGGTGCTGCGCCTGCGCGGTGACTATCTGGCGATTGTGACGCTCGGCTTCGGCGAAATCGTTCGTATCCTGCTGCTGAACAACACCGAAATCACCGGTGGCCCGAACGGCATCAGCCAGATCCCCAAACCGACGCTGTTCGGCCTGGAATTTAGCCGTAGCGCGCGGGAAGGCGGCTGGGATACCTTCAGCAACTTCTTTAACATCGCCTATAACCCAGGCGACAGGATTATCTTCCTCTATCTTGTTGCGCTCCTGCTGGTGGTGCTGTCGCTGTTCGTGATTAACCGCCTGCTGCGTATGCCGCTGGGCCGCGCATGGGAAGCGCTGCGCGAAGACGAAATCGCCTGCCGTTCGCTGGGCCTGAACCCGACGCGCATCAAGCTGACCGCTTTCACCATCAGCGCCGCGTTTGCAGGCTTTGCCGGTACGCTGTTTGCCGCACGCCAGGGCTTCGTGAGCCCGGAATCCTTCACTTTCGCGGAATCCGCCTTTGTGCTGGCGATTGTGGTGCTCGGCGGGATGGGCTCGCAGTTTGCCGTTATCCTCGCAGCCGTGCTGCTGGTGGTGTCGCGTGAGTTGATGCGCGATCTTAATGAATACAGCATGTTAGTGCTTGGCGGGCTGATGGTGCTGATGATGATCTGGCGTCCGCAAGGCCTGCTGCCGATGACGCGTCCGCAGCTGAAACTGAAGAAAGCGCAGGTGGAACAAGTGAAAGGAGAGCAGGCATGAGTCAGCCATTGTTATCCGTAGACGGCCTGATGATGCGTTTCGGCGGCCTGCTCGCCGTCAATAATGTTGCTCTGGAGCTGCATCCTCAGGAAATCGTCTCGCTTATCGGCCCGAACGGCGCCGGTAAAACCACCGTTTTCAACTGCCTGACGGGCTTCTACAAACCGACCGGCGGCACTATTAAACTGCGCGACCAGCACCTCGAAGGTCTGCCGGGCCAGCAAATTGCGCGTATGGGCGTGGTACGTACTTTCCAGCACGTGCGCCTGTTCCGCGAAATGACGGTGATTGAAAACCTGCTGGTGGCTCAGCATATGCAGCTTAAAACCGGCGTGTTTTCCGGGCTGCTGAAAACCCCGGGCTTCCGCCGGGCGCAAGGTGAAGCGCTGGATCGCGCGGCCACCTGGCTTGAACGTATCGGCCTGCTTGAACAGGCAAACCGCCAAGCGAGCAACCTTGCTTATGGCGATCAACGTCGTCTGGAAATTGCCCGCTGCATGGTAACGCAGCCGGAAATCCTGATGCTTGATGAGCCTGCAGCCGGCCTTAACCCAAAAGAAACACAAGAGCTTGATGAGCTGATCATGGAGCTCCGTAACCATCACAACACCACCGTGCTGTTGATTGAGCATGACATGAAGCTGGTGATGGGCATTTCTGACAGGATCTACGTTGTCAACCAGGGAACGCCGCTTGCAAACGGCACGCCGGAGCAAATCCGTAATAATCCTGACGTAATCCGTGCTTATCTGGGTGAGGCGTAAATGGAAAATGTAATGTTGTCTTTTGACCAGGTAAGCGCCCATTACGGCAAGATTCAGGCGCTTCACGAGGTCAGTCTGCATATCAACCAGGGCGAAATCGTCACCCTGATTGGCGCGAACGGTGCTGGCAAAACGACGCTGCTGGGGACGTTATGCGGCGACCCGCGCGCGTCCAGCGGTAAAATCACCTTTGACGGCAAAGATATTACCGACTGGCACACGGCGCGCATTATGCGTGAAGCGGTAGCGATAGTGCCGGAAGGCCGCCGGGTGTTTTCACGCATGACGGTGGAAGAGAACCTGGCGATGGGCGGCTTTTTCGCAGACAAAGACCAGTATCACGAGCGTATTAAGCGCGTGTATGAGCTGTTTCCGCGTCTGCATGAACGCCGTATCCAGCGTGCGGGTACTATGTCCGGCGGGGAGCAGCAGATGCTGGCGATTGGCCGCGCGCTGATGAGCCAGCCGCGCCTGCTGCTGCTCGACGAGCCGTCCCTCGGACTTGCACCTATTATCATCCAGCAGATTTTCGATACTATCGAACAACTGCGTAGCGAAGGCATGACCATCTTCCTCGTCGAGCAGAACGCCAACCAGGCGCTGAAGCTTGCCGACCGCGGTTACGTGCTGGAAAACGGCCACGTGGTGCTGGAAGATACCGGCGATGCACTGCTGGCTAACGAAGCGGTGCGTAGCGCTTATCTCGGCGGGTAATTACCCTGACTTGTGAAGGAGCCTGCGGGCTCCTTTTTTGATGACGACATCCCTTCGTCATCTTTCCTTCATACCTCCGTCACGATCCTGTCACCTCCAGGTTATTTTTCTGTCATACGCGCATGTCATGTTGTGATGCGAACAAAAACGCGCCTTTTCGCGTTTTTAACCTCATAACAAGAGAGACAAAACATGACTGCATCGTTACGACGTACAGCCCTTTGCCTGGCGCTTGGATGCGCACTCAGCAGCAACGCCTTTGCCGCAACCTCAATTCCTTTCTGGCACTCGATGGAAGGGGAACTGGGCAAAGAAGTGGATTCTCTGGCAAGCCGCTTCAACGAAACGCATCCTGATTACAAAATTGTCCCGGTTTATAAAGGCAACTACGAACAGAACCTGGCGGCGGGTATCGCAGCTTTCCGCTCCGGTAACGCTCCGGCGATTCTTCAGGTTTACGAAGTAGGCACGGCGACCATGATGGCTTCTAAAGCCATCAAGCCGATGTACGAAGTGTTTAATGATGCAGGCATTAAGTTCGATGAATCCCAGTTTGTACCAACGGTTTCCGGTTACTACAGCGATGCAAAAACGGGTCATCTGTTGTCCCAGCCGTTTAACAGCTCCACGCCGGTACTCTATTACAACAAAGATGCCTTCAAAAAAGCCGGACTGAACCCGGACCAGCCGCCAAAAACCTGGCAGGAGCTGGCGGAGTACACCGCCAAACTTAAAGCGGCGGGCATGAAATGCGGCTATGCCAGCGGCTGGCAGGGCTGGATTCAGATTGAAAAC
>DALYUA010000405.1:0-3352 GCA_031993245.1 Buttiauxella sp.
GGCGACATAGCGCGGCCACATCGTCGCGCCCAGCCAGGTTCCCATCCCCAGGCGGGCCGCCTGCTGTACCGCTGCCCGTCGGCTGTCGGCATTTGCCGGAAGGTCGCTGAGCGGGTTAACCGACAGTAACGCCAGCCCGGCAATACGCTGCGGAGCCTGCGCCAGCATCTGTAACGCAACGATGGCGCCGAGGGAAAAACCGGCCAGACAAAAACGCGACGGCAGGGCGCTGAGCAGTTGCTGCGCCAGCGCGGGAGCCGAGTCGGCACCGCTGACAACAATGCTGCTCACGCTGCTGATATTCATCTTATTAATCACCGGCTGCCACAGACGGTGATTACACAGCGTGCCGCCCAGTAAGATCAGCGGCACGCTGTGGTTATCCAGCAGTGGAAAAGGGGGGATGGTTTCACTCATGTTGCTGTCCACCCGCCGTCAACCAGCAGTGCGGCACCGGTAATTAACGCCGCTGCCGGCGAAGCCAGAAAGACGACTGGCCCCATGACATCTTCCAACGTTCCCAGCCGCCGGAGCTTGATATTCTCCAGCACGTAGCGGCTGAAGGCAGGGTCAGCCAGGCTGGCGCGAGAAAGTTCGGTGGCGATAAAGGTCGGGCAAAGCGTATTGACCCGAATACCCGCCTCTCCAAGCTCCAGCGCCATCGTTTTGGTCAGCCCTTCAAGAGCGAATTTTGACGCGCAGTAAACGCTGCGTTCAGGTCCGCCGACGTGCCCCATCTGCGAAGAGATATGGATGATGGAGCCTGCGATCTTATTCAGTTTCATCCGGCGGGCAACCTGCTGGCTCAGGAAAAACGTCGCCCGCAGGTTGAGCGCCATTACCGCATCGTAATTTTCTTCGCTGACGTCCAGAAACGGCTGATGGCGCGCCAGCCCGGCGCTGTTCACCAGAATATCGAAGTCAGGAAGCTCGCTCAGCGTCTGCCTGACCTGTAGCGTGTCGGTAATATCCAGCGTTACGGTTTGCAGGTGTAGATCGTCCTGCGCGGCGAGTTCAGCGGCCTCACGCAGCTGCGTGGCGTTTCTGGCGGCTATCCACACCTGCGCTCCGGCACGGGCAAGCGCTATCGCTGCGGCAAAGCCGATGCCCTTTGAACCACCGGTCACCAGCGCCCGGCGGTTGTCCACGCGGAAATCAGGCGAGTGGGGAAGGGTAAGCATTAGCTGGCCTCATCCACGTCGATCACGGGAACGGCACCAGCATAAGGCACGTCGCGATTGCCGTAGCGGCGTACACGAATATTGGCCTGTTCCGCATGCCCGGAGAAACCTTCCAGCTGGCACAGACGGGAGCAGTAGCTGCCAATCTCGGTGGAGGCTTCATCGCTCAACACTTTCTGCCAGGTGCAGGTTTTCATAAACTTACCGACCCACAGCCCGCCGGTATAACGCGCGGCTTTTTGCGTTGGCAGAGTGTGGTTAGTGCCGATCACTTTGTCGCCGTAGGCCACATTGGTGCGCGGGCCGAGGAACAGCGCGCCGTAGTTGGTCATTCTGGAAAGGAACCAGTCGTCACGGCTGGTCATTACCTGGACGTGTTCAGAGGCGATGCGGTCGGCTTCCTGCAACATTTCTTCGTAGCTGTCGCAGACGATCACTTCGCCATAATCATGCCAGGCCTGACGGGCTATCTCTGCCGTAGGCAACTGCGTAAGCAGGCGCTCAACTTCACGCAGCGTCTCCTGCGCCAGCTTCATCGAGTTGGTCAGCAAAATGGCTGGCGTGGTAACGCCATGTTCTGCCTGGCCTAACAGATCCGTGGCGCATATTTCGGCATCGACGGTTTCATCGGCGATAACCAGCGTTTCCGTTGGCCCGGCAAACAGATCGATACCCACCCGGCCAAAAAGCTGACGCTTGGCCTCGGCGACAAAAGCATTCCCCGGGCCGACCAGCATATCGACAGGGGCAATCGTATCGGTGCCTAACGCCATAGCGCCGATGGCCTGAATGCCGCCTAAAGCATAGATTTCCGTGGCGCCAGCCATTGACTGCGCCGCCACAATAGCGGGAGCAGGCTGGCCTTTAAAAGGCGGGGCGCAGCTTATGATGCGTGAACAGCCCGCTACGTTTGCCGTGATGATGGACATATGCGCCGATGCAAGCAGAGGGTATTTTCCGCCGGGCACGTAGCAACCCACCGCATTAATCGGGATATTTTTATGACCGAGAATAACGCCGGGTCTGGTTTCCACTTCCAGATCTAACAGACATTCTTTTTGCGCGCTGGCGAAGTTAAATACCTGCTGCTGGGCAAATTCGATATCTTTTATATCCTGACGGCTCAGTTGTTTAATACAGGCGTTAATTTCGCTTTGCGTCAGGCGATAATCCTGGCGATCGAAGTTATCAAATTTAATGGATAATTCGCGGATTGCCTGATTACCCCGTTGCTCTATATCGGCAAGGATATTTTCAACGGCAATGCTGACCTGTTTATTAGCCTGCTGACGTTCAGATAATGATTTACTGCTTTTTAAATAATGCGCCATGATGTTCTCCGGTACTTTTATAAGCGTGGCTTACCCGCCCGAATAAACGGGAGGTAACACTGTTAAATTAAGTAGGGTCGAGTCGGTTATGCTTTATTGCCGTAATTCTGTGCCGCGGTCATTTTCCCCGTATTTTCACGGACGGCCATTTTATTTTGCCGTTGGTTCACGCTGCGGGCTGCCAGCGGAGTCAGCAGCATGGCAATCAGCGTCAGTACGCCAATCAGCAAATAGCCGGATGACAAATTAATATGCTGCAGCATCACGCCCATTAATACCGGGCCAATGAACATGCCGCAGGAATAAATTGTCTGAAACAGTCCCATTCGTGTGGATTGTTCGTCTTCAACGGTGTTAACCACGCTCAGGGACATAAATACCGCGAAGGCCATGCCGAACGAGAAACCGCCAACGGATTGCAGCAGATAAATAAGGTACATATTGCTGGTAAAGGGCACGCCGACGGTGGAGATCGCCTGCAGGAAAATGCCGATCAATGCCGTGTTCACCAGCCCGAGTCGCTTATAGAACACCGAGCTGCACAGGGCGATAGCCAGCGCGTAGAAAATCAAATGCAAATTGCTGAGCAGGGTAAGAATGCCCGCTTTAGCCCCGAGCTGCTGGGCGTAAATGGGCGTTAAGGTATCGCGAGTGGCGAAAGGCACCAGAATGACGATGGTTGCCAGCAGGCCGATAAACCAGACGGAGCCGTCATTTAACTGACGCTTTGCGCTGGTAATGCAGGCTTTTAACGTCGGCGCGCGGGCGGCATCGTGGATTTCTTTAACACGGGTTGTGAGGATAAGGGCCAGTAATGAGGCAACGCTTGAGACAAAGTAG
>DALYUA010000406.1:0-2317 GCA_031993245.1 Buttiauxella sp.
CACGCCCATCCTGCTTCCAGCGTTCGAGCTGGGTGGCAAGATGCGGGGTATCCCAGGGTTGACCGGGGATATCCAGGGTGACGATGCGGTTGCCTTTACCGGCTGCCGCCAGCATCATTTCGCCTTCTTTATCGAGGATGCGCTTGATATCAGCGTTTTTACTGCGTTTTCCCGCCGGGATCTCAACGAGTTCAAACGGCATATCTTTGGGAAAGCGACGCAGGTACTCGGTAAAACCGGTTTGCACCCAGTCAGGCATTTTGGTTCCGACCGCCACCAGTTGCAGCTTCACTCATTAACTCCAGAGCTTTTCCAGTTCGTACAGCTGACGGCTTTCTTCCTGCATTACGTGGACGATAACTTCGCCCAGGTCAACCACTACCCAGTCGGTTGCGTTGATGCCTTTTACGCCCAGCGCGTCCAGCCCTTCTTTACGAACGGACTCGACGACGTGTTCAGCGATGGACATAACGTGGCGATTGGAGGTGCCGGTACAGATAACCATGCAATCGGTGATGCTTGATTTGCCCTGAACATCAATCGCGATGATGTCCTGGCCCTTGAGATCGTCGATCTTATCGACAATAAAATCCTGGAGTGCTTTACCCTGCAAGTGTTCCCCCTGGGAGCATAAAAGTGTTCAGTGTGGCCCGTATCAAAAGCCATTATACTTGATTGCTGGCTGAGCTTGCCGAAAATTGGCGGCGCAACGCTCAAAGTGGGCTATCATCCCACCGGATGGCCTGGTTTGCATCGCCATTTTTGTAAAACTATTTTCGAAAAGTCATGTTTACGGGCAGGAAATTATGGCAGCGGAGCATAACAGCCTGAGGTGCGGTGTCAATGGCTGACAAGGTTAACTCGTCAGGGGTTTTGTCAGCGTCGGATATTCCGCGCGGCTGTTGAGCGTTTTCAGCGTGACAAAGTCGTTATGAATCTCCACGGCGCTCCATGTTCCCTGTTCGATAACGAAGTGCCACAGGGAAGCGGGCGGCATATTTAGCATCGTTGCCAGGAACAGGCTCAATACACCCTGATGGCTCACTATCAGAATGTTTTCGTCATTGTGCTGCAGCGCTTTTATCGACTCGCTAAATTCGCTAACTCTTTGGGCAAAGCATTGAAAGCCTTCGCCATTATTCGGAATGACATTTTGCCAGTCACTGCACCAGGCCGCATAGTTTTGCGCATCGTCACGTTGCAGATCGCGATGATGACGCATTTCCCAGTCGCCAAAATTCATCTCATTCAAACGTGGCTCTGCGATCGCAGGGATATCGCGCTGCTGCAGAATTAGCCTTGTTGTATGCTGAGCCCGACCCAGTTCGCTACAGAACACTTTATCAAAAGCGACGCCGCACAGCATTTGCCCAACGGCCAGCGCCTGATTTATGCCCCGCTCGGTGAGTTCCGTTTCTGAAATACCGCTATAGAGGTTATCGCGGTTTGCCCGGGTTTCACCGTGGCGCACTAACCATAGTTTCATCGTTATCGCTGATACAGGTTGTGTTGCTGGATAAAAGCCAGAACCGGGGCAGGGACGAGTTCGTCACACGGCAGGTTCTGCGCCAGCCGGTGGCGAATAGTGGTGGCGGAAATGTCATACATCGGCGTCTGCGCCAGATAAATCTTCCCGGCCGGCGCGGCGTGCAAGTCGTCTACTGACGCTGTGCTGTGGCTGTCCAGCCAGCGCTGTTGTTCGGCGGTGTCCATCGAAATCGAGTAACCAGGACGCTGGCAGACCAGCAAATGACACAGGCTGAGCAGGTTTTCCCAACGATGCCAGCGCTGCAGGCTCAGCAGGGAATCCTGGCCGATAATAAAGGCCAGAGGTTGCAGCAAGCCTTGTTCGCTGCGCACCTGTTCCAGCGTTTCAACGGTATATGAAGGAGTGGAGCGTTCCAGCTCGCGTGCGTCCAGCCTGAAAAGCGGATTATCGGCAATCGCGAGTTCCACCATAGCTTTGCGCTGCTGGCTGTTAGCCTCCGGCTGGGGGCGATGCGGCGGAACATTGTTTGGCATGATAGTTATCTGATGGAGCGCCGCCTCTTTAGCCAGTGCTTCAACGGAATTCAGATGTCCATAGTGAATCGGGTCGAATGTTCCGCCATAAATTGCACACAGCGGGAGGGCTGGGCTAGCCATCAATAAAGATTTCCGGCAGGGTTTTATGGCACAGCAGCAAAGAAAGCCCTTCCAGCTCGGCCCATACCGACTGGCCGTAATCCTGTTTTAGCGTCAGTTCAATCTGGCTTAGCAGACGCACGGCCTGATAAAGCTGTTCTGCGCTGAGGCGATTCAGGGCTTCGGTATCCAA
>DALYUA010000406.1:2327-3348 GCA_031993245.1 Buttiauxella sp.
CGCTGTTGATCAAATAGCGTGCGCAAAGGCGTATGTGCGGACTGGCGTTTGAGGTTCACCAGCTGCATTAACTCACGCTGAATGGTACGTAGCAGGATTGTCGGCTCGCTTGCCTCAAGCCTTAGCTGCTGCAAAATATGCAGGGCGCGCTTATTTTTTCCGCTAAGGATGGCGTCGATCCAGTGAAACGGCGTGAAATGCGCCGCATCGCTTACCGCCTGCTCTACGCGTGGCAGCGTTAATTTGCCATCCGGCCAGATAAGCGAAAGCCGCTCCAGCGCCTGAGAAAGGGCCAGCAGATTGCCTTCATAGCAGTAACAAAGGAGCTGATTTGCCGCATCGTCCAGAGCAAGATTCATCTGTTTTGCGCGCAGCGACACCCAGCGCGGAAGCTGCGCTTGTTCCGGTGTCTGGCAGGTCACCAGAACGCTACGATCCGCAAGCCGGGTATACCAGGCGGCATTCTCCTGCGCTTTGGTGAACTTATTTCCGCGAACCAGCAGCAGGATATCGTCGTGCAGCAGGCCGATAAGCGTTTCCAGTTGGCTATTGATAGCCGCATTCGGGCCGTTATCGGGTAGCTGGAGCAGAAGGGTCTGGCGGCTGGCGAAAAGGCTCAGTGCCTGACAAATGGAGAATAAGGCCTGCCAGTCGGTGCTGGCGTCGATCTGTACCCTGTGATGCTCTTCAAAGCCCTGAGCGACGGCCGCCTGGCGCACCGCATCATGGCTTTCCTGCAGCAATAAAGGATCGTTACCAAGCAGCAAATACGCCGCGCGCAGCCCTTCATTGAGCTGCGCGCGGAGCTGTTCCGGATACAACCGAATCATTGGCTACCGGAAGTGGCCGGAAGCGTAGTGGAAACGCGACCGGAGGTCGTTTCGGTGTTTGCCGGAGCGCTGTCTGCCGGGTTTGCTTCGGCATCATTTGTTTCCGCAACATCCGCTGCGTGGACAGAAAGCAGCTTGCGAATCAACTGTTGCGCGGCGTTGGTATACATCTCTTTGACAAGCAGATCCTG
>DALYUA010000407.1:0-3348 GCA_031993245.1 Buttiauxella sp.
CGCCGTCGTCTTCGAACATCGGGAAATCGATAACCCACAGCGGCGCCCAGGCGCTTTCGTTGGTGATTTTCAGATCCTTACCAATCTTCAGACGCAGCGCGCCGAGTGCGTCAGCAACGACTTTTTTGTTGTCGGCGCCGAAGAAGATCATGTCGCCATCAAGCGCTCCGGTACGGGCCAGAATTTCTTCCACGATTTCTGCGTTCAGGAACTTAGCTACCGGGCTGGTGATGCCTTCGATACCCTTCGCACGCTCGTTGACTTTGATGTAAGCCAGCCCTTTCGCGCCGTAAATCTCAATGAACTTGCCGTAGTCGTCAATCTGTTTACGGCTGATCTGTGCGCCACCCGGCACACGCAGCGCGGCTACGCGGCCTTTGGCATCGTTCGCAGGCCCGGAGAAGACTTTGAATTCAACGCCTTTCACCAGATCGGCAACGTCCACCAGCTCCATCGGGTTACGCAGGTCCGGCTTATCGGAACCGTAGCGACGTTCGGCTTCTGCAAATGTCATCACCGGGAAATCGCCCAGATCGATATTTTGCACGTCCAGCCACAGCTTGCGCACCAGCTCTTCCATCACTTCACGCACCTGCGGCGCGGTCATGAAGGAGGTTTCCACATCTATCTGGGTAAATTCAGGCTGACGGTCAGCGCGCAGGTCTTCGTCACGGAAGCATTTAACAATCTGATAGTAGCGGTCAAAGCCGGACATCATCAGCAGCTGTTTGAACAGCTGAGGGGACTGCGGCAGCGCGTAGAATTTGCCTTTATGCACGCGCGAAGGCACCAGGTAGTCTCGCGCGCCTTCCGGCGTTGCTTTAGTCAGCATCGGCGTTTCGATATCCAGGAAGCCGTGATCGTCCATAAAGCGGCGCACGAAGCTGGTGATTTTGGCGCGGGTCTTCAGGCGGTTAGCCATTTCCGGGCGACGCAAATCCAGATAGCGAAACTTCAGACGCGCTTCTTCAGTATTGACATGGTTTGAGTCGAGCGGCAGTGATTCTGAACGGTTAATGATGGTAAGAGCCGTGGCAAAGACTTCAACCGCGCCGGTAGCCATATCTTTGTTGATGTTTTTCTCATCGCGCGGACGCACGGTGCCGGTGATTTGAATGCAGAACTCATTACGCAGTTCAGAGGCAAGCTGGAACGCGTCCTGATGGTCCGGGTCGAAAAACACCTGCACGATGCCTTCGCGATCGCGCATATCAATAAAGATAAGGCTACCGAGGTCACGACGACGATTGACCCAACCACACAGCGTTACTTGTTGTCCCACATGGGATTGATTGAGCTGCCCGCAATATACTGTACGCATGAGATATCCCTTAAATTAGCCGCACGCTGTTTGTTACCTGCTGCTCAGGCAACACATTGGCCGCTATTTTTTGTCTGTCATACTGGATGAAAAAAGGGGGCTATTATACTGGAAATAATGCCCGGCGATAAGCCCGATACGACTGACTGGCGCGTTTCAAAGCGCCTTGTTTCGTCAAAACTCACAAAAATTAACAAAAATAGTAAACTGTGCAACCCGGCTTCCATCGTAAGGTATTCGCCGCTAACCACTTTTGAAACGGAGTCACCCTATGTCTGAATTAAATCCATCCCGTACCGCGCTGGTAGTTATCGATTTGCAGGAAGGTATTCTGCCGTTTGCCGGTGGCCCGCATACCGCTCAGGATGTAGTGGCGCGTTCTGCTAAGCTTGCAGAAAAATTCCGCGCCAGCGGCTCGCCGGTAGTGATGGTCCGCGTGGGGTGGTCAAAAGACTTTGCCGAAGCGCTTAAACAGCCAGTAGATATGCAGCTGCCCGCCCACGCCCTGCCGGATAACTGGTGGCAATATCCGGCCGAACTTGGCAAACACGATAGCGACATCGAAGTTACTAAACGCCAGTGGGGCGCGTTTTACGGCACCGACCTGGAGCTACAGCTTCGTCGTCGCGGTATCGATACTATTGTGCTGTGCGGTATCTCAACTAACATTGGTGTGGAATCTACCGCTCGCAACGCGTGGGAGCTGGGTTTTAATCTGGTGATTGTCGAAGACGCCTGCAGCGCGGCAAGCAGGGAGCAGCACCAGAGCAGCATGACGCACATCTTCCCGCGTATTGCCCGCGTGCGCAGCACTGAGGAGCTTATCTCTGCACTATGATTTACGTCGGCCTGCCACAATGGTCGCATCCTAAATGGGTGCGCCTGGGTATCACTTCTCTTGAAGATTATGCTCGCCACTTTAACTGTGTGGAAGGCAATACCACGCTGTACGCGGTGCCCAGGGCAGAAACGGTGCTTAGCTGGCGCGAGCAGACCAGCGACGATTTTCGTTTCTGCTTTAAATTTCCGGCAACGATTTCTCACAACGCCGCGCTGCGTCAGTGCGGCGATCTTACCGCTGACTTTCTGGCGCGCATGTCCCCGCTCGCCAACCGTATCGGGCAATACTGGCTGCAGCTTCCCGCCGCGTTCGGGCCAGAAAGCTTGCCTGCGCTGTGGAATTTTCTCGATGCTTTACCGCAGGAATTTACCTACGGCGTCGAAGTGCGGCATCCCGCCTTTTTCGATAAAGGACCCGATGAGCAGGCGCTCAACCGTGGCCTGCATGAACGTGGCGTGAATCGCACCATTCTCGACAGCCGCCCGGTTCATAGTGCAAAACCAGACAGTGAAGCCGTTCGCGAAGCGCAGCGTAAAAAGCCAAAGTTACCCGTTCACGCTCTGGTGACCGCCAGCAATCCGCTGGTTCGTTTTATCGGCAGCAATGACATGGAGCAAAATCAGGCGTTCTTTGAGGTGTGGCTAAAAACGCTGCCGAAGTGGACAGAAAAGAGCACACCCTGGCTTTTTTTGCATACCCCCGATATTGGCCAGGCACCCGAACTTGTCCATAGGTTATGGCCCGGTCTGCAACGGGCTTTCCCTGACCTTGGCGACGAACCGGCTATCCCACAGCAGAACTCTCTCTTTTAGGGATAGCGACAGCCTGCCATCCGCACTGCTATCATAGCGGCCGTGCTGTAACTGTCCCAAAGGATATGAGTATGGTAAGCGCGCTCTACGCTGTGCTGGGTGCAATGCTATTGATTAAGTTTTCTTTCGATGTTGTTCGTATGCGTCTGCAATACCGCGTCTCTTATGGCGACGGTGGTTTTACCGAACTTCAGAGCGCTATCCGTATTCACGGCAATGCGGTGGAATATATTCCCGTCGCCCTGCTGCTGTTATTGCTAATGGAGATGAACGGTGCTGAAACGTGGATGGTGCATGTCTGCGGCATTCTGCTGATCGTTGGCCGCCTGATGCATTACTACGGTTTCCATCACCGATTGATCCGCTGGCGTCGC
>DALYUA010000408.1:0-3346 GCA_031993245.1 Buttiauxella sp.
TTTGATGCATTTACCCATCATCCTGGTTTCTCCTGCCAGAGCCGAGAATGTCGGTGCCGCCGCCCGTGCTATGAAGACCATGGGCTTTACAGCATTACGTATAGTGGCAAGCGATGCCCACCTTAAGCCAGAAGCGCGCTGGGTGGCGCATGGCGCGGGAGATATCCTTGATAATGCACAGCACTTCGCGACGCTCGCCGATGCGCTGCATGACGTTAATTTTACCGTTGCGACTACCGCCCGTAGCCGGGCCAAGTTTCATTACTACGCGACACCGCAAGAACTGATGCCGCTGCTGGAAGAGAAGCGTGAATGGGTCGGCACCGCCGCGCTGGTTTTTGGACGCGAGGATTCAGGCCTGACCAATGAAGAGCTTGAGCTGGCTGATGTGTTAACCGGCGTGCCGATGGTTGCGGATTACCCATCGCTGAATTTAGGGCAGGCGGTAATGGTTTATTGCTACCAGCTTTCTTCCCTCATGCAACAGCCCGCAGTACAGCAACAGGAAGCAGATGCTCAACAATTGAGCGCCTTACGCCAGCGTATAACGGCCCTGACCTCTCGTCTTGATGTTGCGGATGACCAGAAAATGGCCGACTGGTTGCAGCAGCGTTTAGGACTTTTAACGCAGCGAGACACCGCGATGTTGCACCGACTGCTGCACGATATCGAAATAAATTTGCCAGTGAATAATGCTGACCAGATGGCTTCTGGTAGTGAAAATGCCGAGTGATATTGGCGTTTTTGCAGCGTAATCGCGCCATTTGTGGCCTGTTTATTAGCGTGCCGGGGGAAGGTAAGCCTGGGCGACAAAATCAAAAATAAATTGACTTCACCTGACGGATACTTTAACCAATACAGGTAAATCAAATTAAGAGCACACAACATCCATGATCCGCATCAGCCCAATGACCACAATTATTACAACCACCATTACCACAGGTAACGGTGCGGGCTGACGCATACAGGAAAAACGAAAAAAGCCCGCACCTGAACAGTGCGGGCTTTTTTTTCGACTAAAAATCAAGGGGTAATATCCAATGCGAGTGTTGAAATTCGGTGGTACATCAGTGGCGAACGCGGAGCGTTTTCTCCGTGTTGCCGATATCCTGGAAAGTAATGCCAAACAGGGGCAGGTGGCGACCGTGCTGTCTGCCCCGGCAAAAATTACCAATCACCTGGTGGCGATGATTGAAAAAACCATCGGTGGACAGGATGCACTACCGAATATCAGCGACGCCGAGCGCATTTTTAGCGAGCTGCTTAACGGACTGGCCGAAGCGCAACCCGGCTTCCCACTCGCGAAACTGAAAGCCTTTGTTGAGCAAGAGTTCGCCCAGCTTAAACACGTTCTGCATGGCATCAGCCTGTTAGGGCAGTGTCCGGACAGCATCAACGCGGCTATCATTTGTCGCGGCGAAAAGCTCTCTATCGCCATCATGGCGGCTCTACTGGAAGCGCGAGGGCACAATGTTACCGTTATCGACCCGGTCGAAAAATTACTCGCCGTTGGCCATTACCTCGAATCCACCGTTGATATCGCTGAGTCCACCCGGCGCATCGCCGCCAGCCGCATCCCTTCCGATCATATGGTATTAATGGCGGGCTTTACTGCCGGGAACGAAAAAGGGGAACTTGTCGTACTTGGCCGTAACGGTTCCGACTATTCCGCTGCCGTACTGGCTGCGTGTTTACGCGCCGATTGCTGTGAAATCTGGACTGATGTCGATGGCGTTTATACCTGCGACCCGCGTCAGGTTCCCGATGCCAGGCTACTAAAATCGATGTCGTATCAGGAAGCCATGGAGCTTTCCTACTTCGGCGCTAAAGTTCTTCATCCCCGCACTATTACCCCTATCGCTCAGTTTCAGATCCCATGTCTCATCAAAAACACCGGCAACCCTCAGGCGCCCGGCACGTTGATTGGCGCTGAAAGCGACGAAGACGAGCTGCCGGTTAAGGGCATCACCAACCTGAATAATATGGCGATGTTTAACGTTTCAGGCCCCGGGATGAAGGGCATGGTTGGCATGGCAGCCCGCGTTTTCGCTGCAATGTCCGGCGCGGGCATTTCCGTGGTGCTGATTACGCAATCTTCCTCCGAATACAGCATCAGTTTCTGCGTGCCGCAGGGGGATTGCGGTCGTGCACGTCGAGCAATGGAAGATGAATTTTATCTGGAGCTGAAAGAAGGCCTGCTTGAACCGCTGGCGATCATGGAGCATCTGGCGATCATCTCCGTAGTGGGTGACGGTATGCGCACGCTGCGCGGCATTTCTGCTAAATTCTTTGCGGCGCTGGCTCGTGCAAATATCAACATTGTGGCAATCGCGCAGGGATCTTCTGAGCGTTCTATTTCCGTTGTGGTCAGCAACGACGATGCGACCACCGGCGTGCGCGTGACGCATCAGATGCTGTTCAATACCGATCAGGTTATCGAGCTGTTCCTGATTGGCGTCGGCGGCGTGGGGGCCGCGTTGCTTGAGCAGGTGAAGCGCCAGCAAAACTGGCTGAAAAAGAAACATATCGATCTGCGCGTCTGCGGCGTGGCAAATTCAAAAGCCTTGCTGACTAACGTGCACGGCCTGGACCTGGAAAACTGGCAGGCGGAGCTGGCTGAAGCCAAAGAGCCGTTTAACCTGGGCCGCCTGATCCGCCTGGCGAAAGAGTACCACCTGCTGAATCCGGTAATCGTCGATTGTACTTCAAGCCAGGCGGTGGCAGATCAGTATGCCGATTTCCTTGGGGAAGGTTTCCATGTGGTGACGCCAAACAAAAAGGCGAACACCTCGACCATGAATTACTACCATCAGATGCGCAACGCCGCGGCAAAATCGCGTCGTAAATTCCTTTACGATACCAACGTTGGCGCCGGCCTGCCGGTTATCGAAAACCTGCAAAATCTGTTGAATGCGGGCGATGAACTGCGTCGTTTCTCTGGCATTCTTTCTGGTTCTCTGTCCTTTATCTTTGGCAAGCTTGATGAAGGAATGAGCCTGTCGGAAGCGACGCGCGTTGCACGTGAAATGGGCTACACCGAGCCCGATCCACGTGACGATCTTTCCGGCATGGACGTGGCGCGCAAGCTGCTGATTCTGGCTCGTGAAACGGGCAGCAACCTTGAGCTTTCCGACATCGTTATCGAGCCAGTTTTACCTGAATCCTTTGATTCCACCGGAGATGTCGAGTCGTTTATGGCACGTCTGCCGCAGCTGGATGACGATTTTTCAGCTCGCGTGGCGAAAGCGCGTGATGAAGGCAAAGTGCTGCGTTTTGTGGGCGCGATCGAAGAAGACGGTAGCTGTAAAGTTAAAATTGACGCCGTGGACGGTAACGATCCACTGTA
>DALYUA010000409.1:0-3344 GCA_031993245.1 Buttiauxella sp.
AAGCCAGGCCAGGCCATCAAAGGTTTGCAGAATACCGAAGCGGCTGCGGATTGGGCGGTTGCCCAGCAGGAAACCACACAGATAAACGGCGAGAATACCGCTGCCGTTAAGCGCCGTGGTGATACCAAACACCATGATACCGCCGCTTAACGCCAGCAGAGGATAAAGTCCCTGCGGCAGGGTAATGCGGTTAATCATCTGTAATAACAGATAACCGCCGCCTAAACCAAGCAGTATGCCGAGGCCAAACTGTTGCAGAACATCTACCGCGAACATCCAGCTCAGGCCGGTTTGTCCTTGCTCGATCATCGCAATAAGCGTGATGGTCAGAAATACTGCCATCGGATCGTTGCTGCCGGATTCTATTTCAAGGGTTGCGCCAACACGCTCGTTGAGACCTTTGCCGCCCAGCAGAGAAAACACCGCAGCCGCATCGGTAGACCCGACGATGGCGCCAATTAACAGGCCCTGAATCCAGTCAAGATTAAACAGCCATGCGGCGGCGATGCCCGTTAATCCCGATGTAATCAGAACGCCAACGGTGGCAAGGGAAAGCGCCGGGCCAAGGGCGACACGAAACGAACTGGCCTGGGTGCGCATGCCACCATCAAGGAGGATGACCGCAAGCGCAAGGTTACTGATCAGCCAGGCAAAAGGATAATTGTCGAACGGGATGCCGCCTACGCCGTCAATGCCCGCCAGCATACCGATAGCGAGAAAAATAACGAGGATGGGAATACCAAGGCGGGAAGAAAAAGAACTCAATAAAATACTACAAGTTACCAATACGGAACCTAAAATAAACAGACTAATTATCGCACCCGCGTCCAAATTATCCTTCTCCTTTATAAGTGTCGCAGTGGTTATTGCAAAATGTTAACACGGAAGCGGCTGATTAAACGCCCGAAAAACCCTCTTTTTTTATCTGATGATGTGATGTCCGCTAACTAACAGCACGCTTGTGCCGCCATCGTGCTGTAATTCGCCAAAGGCGCCGAGCGGCAGCGTTACCGTCTGCGGCTCATGTCCGAACGGCAGGCCCGGCAGTACAGGGACAGAAAATCGCTGCGCAAGCATGTTGCACATTTCGTTAAAATCATAGCCTGCATCGTAATCATTGGGCGTCGTGCCGTTAAAACTGCCGAGAATAAGCGCTTTTTGGCGCCTCAGAATACCGGCATGGTGTAGCTGCAATAACATGCGCTCTACGCGGAAGGGATGTTCATTAATATCCTCGACCACCAGAATCCCGCCGTCGATTGCGGGCAGCCACGGCGAACCGATAAGCGAAACCAACATGGCGAGGTTACCGCCCCAAATCGTGCCGCTAACGGAACAGGCGGGAGCTGCGTTCCGCCAGCTTACGGTGAACTGCGGTTGCGTGATCGCTTTCCAGAAATGTTGCCAGGTATAGTCATCCAGCTCTTCTGCGCCAAAATTCCCGGCGAGCATCGGCCCGCTAAACGTGATGGTGCCGCACTGCGCCAGCAAAGCGAGCTGAATGGCGGTGAAGTCACTGTGGCCGCAAATTACCGGCGTACGCGCTCGCAGCGCGTGTCCCAGACGTGAGTAATCGATTTGTTCGAGCAGGCGAGTTGCCCCATAGCCGCCGCGTACCGCGAGAACGATATCGCACTCGGGAGAAAGCGAGGCGAGCTGGTGGATATCGGCCAGACGCTCTTCGTCAGTGCCGGCAAAACGCTGAAAACGCCGGGTGACCGCCTGCTGATTCTCAACCTGATGCCCGGCATCCCGGAGGCGCTTTATACCGCGTGCCGCCGCTGCCTGGTTAACGCAATAGCCTGAAGGGGCAAGCAAACGAATCAGAGACATGGCATTTCCTGGCTGTAAGTTATTTGGTTATGATGCCGTTATCCTGGGCGGTTGTCACTCGCCCGACGGCGTCGAAAAGCCGTAATAGCGAGCAAAGTGTTTAATAAGGATAGATTGCGTGAAGATGAGATGGCTCATTGTTTTGGTTCTGTTCCTCGCTGGTTGTTCCAGCCACACCACTAAACAACCGGTATGGGACCCGACGAAACCGGTCCAGCGCGCGCTTACCTGGATGCCGATAACCGAACAGGCGGGAAAAGAGTGGGGCGTCAGCCCGCGAGTGATTACGGCTATCATCGCCGTGGAGTCCGGCGGTAATCCGGCGCTTGTCAGTAAATCCAATGCGGTTGGTTTGATGCAGATTAAAGCTTCTACAGCAGGTGCGGATGTCTATCGCCATCTGGGATGGAGCGGACAACCCTCTACCAGCGAACTGAAAGATCCAGCGCGTAATATTTCTATCGGGACGGCCTACCTCAGCATTATGGAGCATGGCATTCTCGCCGGGATTGAAGATCCGCAAACCATGCAATACGCCTTGCTGGTGTCGTATGCGAACGGGGCGGGGGCGCTGCTCAGGACATTTTCCTCAGATCGTAAAAAGGCCATCAACGAAATTAACGATCTGAGTCCTGACGAATTTTGGGAATACGTTGCGAAAAACCATCCTGCCGCCCAGGCGCCGCGCTACTTGTATAAAGTCTCGCGGGCCATGGAAGCGATGTAGCATTATTTAACGCGGTTGGCCTTTTCCCGGGCCGACCGCTCTAATGAGAAAATAATCCGCTGTAATTCTCGCTCAACCGCCGGGTTGACGTTCAGAAAACGGAAGCTAAGACGCGGCGTGCTGACGGTCTCATTCTTATTGTCCACTACCTTGCGTTCTGAAAGCGTTACTAGCTGCATATCAAAGTAAAATTTACCCCATTCCACAAGATCGATTTCCACCTGCGCAAAGCGCATGCCGACGCAAAGCCCGGCAGGCAGTGGTCCATCGACCAGCGCGCCCATACCACCGAGCGATAAATCACACAGCCTGAAATCAAAAAGAGTGCCGTCCGGCAGTTTTGTATGGCAGAGGTAAAACGGATGGAGCGGGGCGTTAATACGGAAATACTCACGCCGTTGCACGAACCATAAAGTTGGCGGCAGCGGTGAACTAAACGCGGGAAGATTAAGGTAATTCACGGCCTGTAGTTTGGGCAGCGTGAACTCTACTTTCGCTCCCTGAGTTTCTGCCGTGAACTGAATATCGCACGCTTTCTGCGCCGCCAGGTTTTCCTGCGACTGGCTGCCAAAGTCCATCACCAGTTGCGCAGGTGAAACTTCCAGAATCTTACTTATGAATTGCCCTGCGCTCCAGGTAAGACGTACCGGGACCTGATGCTTGTGGAGATCGCGTAACACACCCAATACAGCGAGAGGACTTTGCTTCAGAAACTGCTCGTTATAGTTACTCAAGGCCCTGGTCCTTGTTGTCTTCGGAGATAGTAATAAGCGAAGTTATCGGC
>DALYUA010000410.1:0-3320 GCA_031993245.1 Buttiauxella sp.
TTCTCAGCCTGCTTTGGCGCAGCGTTCCTTTCGCTGCACCCGACTCAGTATGCCGAAGTGCTGGTGAAGCGTATGCAGGCCGCAGGCGCGCAGGCTTATCTGGTTAATACCGGCTGGAACGGCACGGGAAAACGCATCTCGATCAAAGACACTCGTGCAATTATCGATGCGATTCTGGATGGCTCGCTTGATGACGCAGAAACCTTCACCCTGCCGATGTTTGACCTGGCTATCCCAACGGAGCTGGCCGGTGTCGATCCCCGTATTCTGGATCCGCGCAGCACCTATGCCTCGCCAGAACAGTGGCAGGAAAAAGCCACGCAGTTGGCTAAGCTGTTCGTGGCTAACTTTGAGAAGTACACGGATACCCCGGCAGGTGCGGCCCTGGTGAGCGCAGGACCGAAGATTTAATCTTCCTGTTACCCATAAAAAAACGAACCTCTTGAGGTTCGTTTTTTATTTTACGCCGGTTTATTTTCTTTGCTCTGATGGACGACTTTGTTTATCGGTAAAGGCAAATAAGCCCTGATCCGCAAACCGCCCCGCTCGCTTACGCCAATATCCAGAATGCCGTTATGGTTGTCGACAATACGCTGCACTATTGCCAGTCCAAGTCCGGTGCCGCTGGTGCTACGCGCGCTGTCGCCGCGCACAAACGGCTGGAGAAGATGCTTAAGCTGCTCCGGTTTAATGCCCGGGCCGTCATCCTCTACCTGGAACCAGGCGCGATTAAGCTCCCCGCCGCTGCTGACTTTGATCCAGCCGTTGCCGTAACGAGCCGCGTTAACCACCATATTGGCTACGGCGCGTTTAATCGACAGCGGATGAATATTCACCGGCAGCTCACCCGCCTGCAGCGCGGTTTCAATCTCGCGCTCATAGCCACTCTCCGCCGCAATCACTTCACCCAGCACGCTGTTGAGATCGGCAGTTTCCAGCGGCATTTCCTGGCCGGTGCGCAGGTAGTCGATAAACTGTTCGATAATCGCATTACATTCTTCGATATCTTTGTTAATCGACTCGGCAAGATAGCCGTCTTCATGGCCCATCATTTCCGTTGCCAGACGAATGCGCGTCAGCGGCGTGCGCAGGTCGTGGCTTACGCCCGCCATCAAAAGCGTACGGTCATCCGCCAGTTGCTTAACGCCTGCCGCCATATGGTTGAACGCTCGCGTAACCGAGCGCACCTCCGAAGCACCGTATTCGCGCAGCGGCGGTGGAATAATCCCTTTACCTACCTGCAAAGCGGCATGCTCCAGATCCACCAGCGGCCGGTTCTGTATGCGGATAAACAACCACGCGCCGCCTATCGCCAGCAGCATAATCGCCAGCGTATAGCGGAACAGCGGGGAGAAATCGCCCTGATGGATTTCCGTCAGCGGTACACGCACCCAGATATTCGGCGACAGCCAGGTTTTCAGCCACACAACGGGCGAGCTTTTGTTAACTTCAACGCGTACTTCCGTCGGGCCGCCCAGTTGCTGCGCCATTTGATGGCTCAAAAACTCATAATGCTGCGCCCAACGCAGGCCTGCGTCTTCCGCCGCTTCGTTGGAATACAGGGAAATTCCCAGCTCGCGATAAATCTCACGACGAAAAGCCGGCGGCACCACCAGTTGCGTACCGTCTTCAAGCTGCAGTTTATCGGTCATCAGCATACGGACTTCGTAGGCGAGGACTTTATTAAACTGCTGCAGGCTCGGCAAAATCGCGAAGTTGAGCACCACGAGGTAGGTCGTCACCAGGCTGACGAACAGCAGGGTGACGATCAGGAGCAGCGTACGGGCAAACGAGCTTCTGGGTGAGAAGCGGACTCGCCTCATGCCTTAGAACCGTCCGGCACGAATACGTAGCCCAGGCCCCAGACGGTCTGGATATAACGCGGGTGCGCCGGGTCTTCTTCCACCATGCGACGCAGGCGGGAGATTTGCACATCAATGGAACGTTCCATGGCGCTGTATTCACGACCGCGGGCGAGGTTCATTAACTTATCGCGGGAAAGCGGCTCACGCGGATGGCTCACCAGCGCTTTGAGCACCGCGAACTCACCGCTGGTCAGCGGCATAGGCTCATCTTCACGGAACATCTCACGGGTGCCGAGGTTCAGTTTGAATTTGCCGAAGGCGATAACCGCTTCTTCCTGGGAAGGCGCGCCCGGCAGCTCGTTCGCCTGGCGACGCAGCACCGCACGGATGCGGGCCAACAGTTCACGCGGGTTAAAAGGTTTTGGAATATAGTCGTCGGCGCCGATTTCCAGGCCAACAATACGGTCGACCTCTTCGCCTTTTGCGGTAACCATGATGATCGGCATCGGGTTGCTCTGGCTGCGCAGACGGCGGCAGATAGAGAGGCCATCTTCCCCAGGCAACATAAGATCCAGCACCATCAGGTGGAAGGACTCACGGGTTAACAGGCGATCCATCTGTTCTGCGTTTGCCACACTGCGGACCTGGAAGCCCTGCTCTGTGAGATAACGCTCTAACAGCGCGCGCAGACGCATGTCGTCATCCACAACCAGAATTTTATAATTCTCTTGCATTCTTATAACTCCCAAAGGCTCGAACAGTTGAGTGCGTATTCTTAAAAAACTGCGTCAATACGACCAGACAAATCTGGTATATATTCTAGTCGAAATTGTTACAAAGCATATTAAACAGTCGGTTATAGCGATTTTTTTGCTAAAACGATGAGCTGCTTCGCACATTGCCGGGATTGCCATCACCCTGATTTATCGGTTTAAATCACCTTATTGTTATCCACGTTGAAGGCCCAACGATGAAAACGCCATTGATTACCCGCGAGGGCTACGAAAAGCTCAGGCAAGAAAAGGACTATTTATGGCGCGAAGAGCGCCCGGAAGTGACCAAAAAGGTTACCTGGGCGGCGAGCCTTGGCGATCGCAGCGAAAATGCCGACTACCAGTACAACAAAAAACGGCTGCGCGAGATAGACCGCCGGGTACGCTATCTGACGAAATGCCTTGAGAACCTTAAAATCGTCGATTATTCGCCCCAGCAGGAAGGCAAAGTGTTCTTTGGCGCCTGGGTGGAAATTGAAAATGACGAGGGCAACCTGCTGAAATTCCGCATCGTGGGCTACGATGAAATTTTTGGCCGCAAGGATTACATTTCTATCGACTCACCTATGGCCCGTGCGCTGTTGAAAAAAGAAGTGGGTGATTTAGCCATAGTGCAAACTCCCGGCGGAGAAGCCCAGTGGTACGTCAACGAAATTGAGTATGTGAAATAGCTCCCGTGCCGGCAACAGAACCGTCCGATTCCTCCAGGCGGAGGCGCTGTGGCTGGCATTTTTGCCCTCCA
>DALYUA010000411.1:0-3316 GCA_031993245.1 Buttiauxella sp.
ATGAAGCGGTATCTGTCACGCTACTGACCGGTTTTCTCGGCGCCGGGAAAACGACCCTGCTGAACTATTTCCTCGCTCATAATGACAGTCAGCCTGTCGCCATCCTTGAAAACGAATTTGGCGCCGTAAATATTGATGGCGCGCTGTTGCGCGGCGGAGAAAACGTCAGCGTCGTGGAGCTGAGCAACGGCTGCGTATGCTGCAGCGTGCGGGGTGAATTTACGGCAGCGCTGAGCGAAATGCTGGATAAACGCGCCGCGGGCCAACTGCAATTCGAGCGCCTGATAGTGGAAACCACCGGCCTTGCGGACCCGGCGCCCATCGTACAGACCTTTTTCGTTGATGAACGCCTGCGTGAGGCGCTGCGTCTGGACGCGGTGATCGCCCTTGCCGATGCGGAACATATTTCCCGTCAGCTTGATGAACATGCCGTAGCAGCTTCGCAGCTGGGTTTTGCGGATCGTATTTTACTGACTAAATCCGATCTTGTTGACGACGAAACAAAAGCTCAGGCTCTGGCAAGGATCCATCGGATCAACAGCAAAGCGGAGATCTACGAGATCGCCAACGGCGAATGCCCGGCCGAGCTCTGGCTCGATCTTAACGCATTTGAACTCACGGATAATGTCGAGCTGGCGGGAGGATTCCACATTATCCGCGCCGACAGCCAGCAAGCTTCCCGCTTTCAGCCGTTCCGTAAAGCGGCGATAAAACAGTCCTGGGATGATGCTATCCAGGCGCACGTTTTTGACGCGGGCCTGCTGGATCTGAAAAAAATCGGCGCGTTTATGGAAAGCTGCATCGCCCGTTTTGGCAATGATATGCTGCGTTACAAAGGTGTGCTGGCGATTGCCGATAATCCGCAGCGCCTGATTGTGCAGGGCGTGCATAAGGTGGCAGGCTTTGATTATGGTTCAGCCTGGCAGCCAACGGAATCCCGTATCTCAAGGCTGGTGATTATTGGCCGCTACCTGCCGGTTGACGAATTGCAGCGGGAATTTGCTGCAACAGCTATTTGAATGATGTGATCTCACGCACGGTTTTTTGCTAACAGAGATAAAGCTGTTGTGCGAAACGAAGCAGTGTGTTTGTATGATTTTCACGTTAACTTTACGTTACTCACTTATTCGAGACCCAAATGACTCCATTCACTCGCAACGCTAACCTACTACTTACCGCGCTACCAGCCGCGGTGGTCGTCGTGCGTGTGGTGGTGGTCGTCGGCATTGCGCCGTAGGGTCTGAATCAACGCATCGATTCCAAAACCCCGCCGGCGCAAACCGGGCGGGGTTTCTTGTTTTAGTTCCCCGGCCAGAAAGCGAAACGGCATGAGAGAAGGACTGGAGCATGGCAATTTCGGAAAACCCACCGCAGGCAGGTCGTATTACTGGCGCACAGCTGATTGTGCAAATGCTGGAGCATCACGGCATCACCACCGTTAGCGGTATCCCGGGCGGCACCGTTCTGCCGCTTTACAACGCGCTAAGCCAGAGCAAAAAAATCCGTCATATCCTGGCCCGCCACGAGCAGGGCGCGGGCTTTATGGCGCAGGGTATGGCTCGTACCCAGGGTAAAGCGGCGGTGTGTCTCGCCTGTAGCGGTCCGGGGGCTACGAACCTGGTTACGGCAATTGCCGATGCGCGCCTGGACTCTATTCCGCTGGTGTGCATCACCGGCCAGGTGCCGAAATCGATGATTGGCACCGACGCGTTTCAGGAAGTGGATACCTACGGTATCTCTATTCCCATCACCAAGCATAACTATCTGGTTCGTGATATTGCCGAGCTGCCGCAGGTTATCTGCGACGCGTTTCGCATTGCCGAATCTGGCCGCCCGGGCCCGGTGTGGATTGATATCCCGAAAGATATTCAAACCGCCGAAATCGATATCAGCGAACTGCCGCCCGTTTCTGAACCCACGCCAGCGCCACAGTTTGCAGCGCAGCAAATTGCCGATGCCGCAGCAATGATTAATCAGGCGCAGCGCCCGGTGCTCTATCTGGGCGGCGGCATTATTAACGCCCATGCGAATGCCCGGCTGCTTGCAGAAAAAGCCAGCCTGCCAACGACCATGACGCTGATGGCTTTGGGCACTATTCCCGCCAGCCACCCTCTATCGCTCGGTATGCTGGGTATGCACGGTGCGCGCAGCACCAACTACATCCTGCAAGAAGCCGATCTGCTGATCGTTATGGGCGCGCGTTTTGACGATCGGGCCATCGGTAAAACCGAGCAGTTCTGTCCGAACGCGAAAATTATTCATGTAGATATCGACAGGGCCGAGCTGGGGAAAATCAAACAGGCGCACATCGCTATTCGCGGAGACGTAGGCGAAGTGCTGGAGCAGCTGCTGCCAAAAATCGACGCTCAGCCTCGCAAGCCCTGGCTGCAGCAGGTTGCCGGTTTGCAGCAGGAATTTCCGTTCAACATGCCGGGCGCGGACAACCCGCTGACGCCATATGGTCTGATTAGCGCCGCCGCCGCGTGCGTGGATGACGAAGCGATTATCACTACCGACGTGGGCCAGCATCAGATGTGGGTGGCGCAGGCTTATCCGTTGAACCGGCCTCGTCAGTGGCTGACTTCCGGCGGGCTGGGTACTATGGGCTTTGGCCTGCCTGCCGCAGTCGGGGCTGCGCTGGCAGAACCGCAGCGTAAAGTGCTCTGCTTCTCGGGGGATGGCAGCATCCTGATGAATATTCAGGAGATGGCGACCGCCGCCGAGCACAATCTGGACGTTAAAATCATTCTGATGAATAACCAGGCGCTGGGGCTGGTACATCAACAGCAAACGCTGTTCTATCAGCAGAATGTATTTGCCGCGACCTATTCCGGGCAGACGAACTTCCTCAAAATTGCCGAAGGGTTTGGCCTTGCAATCTGTGATTTAAACGCAGCGGAAAATCCGCAGGCGGCCTTGCAGGAAGCGATCTCACGTCCGGGCCCCTGCCTGATCCACGTGCGCATCGATGCGGCAGAAAAAGTATTCCCGATGGTGCCGCCAGGCGCTGCCAATATTGAGATGATTGGAGAGTAAGCCATGCAACAACTAACCGTTATTCTGGAACTTACGGTGCGTAACCATCCGGGCGTGATGTCTCACATTTGCGGCCTGTTTGCCCGTCGCGCTTTTAACGTCGAAGGTATTTTATGTCTGCCATTGCCCAGTGGTGACCAGAGCCGCATCTGGCTGCAGGTAGCCGATGACCAGCGTCTGGAGCAGATGATCAGTGAGATAGATAAGCTGGAAGACGTAGTGCAGATCAAGCGTGACGTCGACGGCGCTGACGTATTTGGCAAGCTGACGGCATTAGTGC
>DALYUA010000412.1:0-3313 GCA_031993245.1 Buttiauxella sp.
GTAGAGAGAGTGCCGTTACCGGAAGAATCGGCAATCGCGAAGCGGGTAGCATCGCCGCCAGCATCTTTGGCATAGCCCCATTTCTCATCCCACTTGGCGTAGGTTGCGAAGACGCGCAGCGCCGGACGGGACCAGATGCTGTCGCCTGCCTGCCACTGTTGTGCCAGGGTAATTTTGTACTGGCCGTTGCGGTCGCCAGTTTCCTGGGATTTCGCGTTGTCGTAGCCACCTTCCAGCAGGGTGCTCATAATTGGCGTCCATTTGAACATTGGACGCACGCCCACGGTGTACCATTCGGTACCCTGGTTATCATCCATATCCAGGTTCTGGTACATACCGACGTACATCAGATCCCAACGGTCAGCCAGGGTGACAGCACCATGATCGATAACGCGGATCATGTGGCCATCGTTGTTCACACTCCCACCTTGCGCCTGGCCTTTGCCCTGCGAAGTCATGGAGTCGGTTGCGTACTGGACAACAAACTTGTTGTAGCCTTTCAGCATGCTCTGAGTGTGTTCAATCGTACCCATCCAGCCGTCTTTAGAAGCGCCAGGCTGCAGGTAGTAGTCGTCAGGAATGTTGGTGTGACCGTAGTCAACGCCCAGTTCCAGAGTACCGCCTGGGTTAACTTCCAGACCAGACCAACGCACGTCGAATACGTCATTCGGTACGACGTTGTTGTAGGTACGTACGCCGGTGTCCGGATCACGATCGCCAAAGGCTGAAGAACCGCCGGATTCAGAAGAACGGGTGGCAGCAAAAGCAAGTTTACCGGCACCAACGTCAATGTTTTCAAGACCTGCACCAGGGCCAGAAATATCCCAGTAGTAGAAGTCGATCATGTGCACGTCATGACGGCCGTAGAAACGCTTACCTGCCCAGATATTGGCGCCAGGCAACGAGTCAATCAGGTTTTTACCGACGACGTTGAACTCACGGATTGCCGGGGTATTAGAATCTTCCCAGTCGTTTAACTGCGGAGATTTATAGGCAATGTTGGAGTCGAAATAGAAGCTCTTATCGCCCTCTTTCCAGACTTCCTGACCTAATTTAATTTCGGCGTAAGTTTCACACTCGTTACCAAGACGGTATTTAGACTGAGCACCCGTAGCCTGGAAACACTGTTGTTCACCGCCGCTACCGGTCCAGCCGATACCAGAACGGGCATAACCGTGGAAGTCCACCGCCAGCGCCTGAACAGACATAACGCCTGCTGCTACGGCAACTGCCAGAGGGAGTTTGCGCAGAGTAATCATCATTCTATCTCCTGAGATCATTGCTTTTCTTTTTTATGGGAGTGCTTAAACGCCTGGCTCTTGATGCAGCCGACGACATGCAGTGCCATCCTCACGGAACAGATGACAACGCTCTGGCGGCAGGCCAATAGCGAATGTGGCACCCTCTTTTACCAACACCACGTCATTCTGGCGGTACACCAGGTTCTGACGAATGGCGGGGATTTGGATGTGAATCTGAGTCTCATGGCCGAGCTGCTCTACCACCTGCACTTCACCTTCGAGCGTGACGTCGGCGATATCGCTCGGCAACAAGTGTTCTGGACGGATGCCAAGCGACATGTTGGCACCCACCTGAACCTGGCTACTTTCCACCGGCAGCCATACCTGCTGGCGGTTCGGTAATTCAACCTGCACCTGATCGATTGCTGTGGCAGTCACTTTTACCGGCAGGAAGTTCATCTTTGGCGAGCCGATAAAGCCCGCGACGAAACGATCTGCCGGATAGTGATAAAGTTCGAGCGGTTTCCCCACCTGCGCCACACGACCCGCGTCCAGTACCACAATCTTGTCGGCGAGCGTCATGGCTTCTACCTGATCGTGGGTGACGTAAATCATGGTGCGTCCAAGACGCTTGTGCAGACGGGAAATCTCGATACGCATCTGTACACGCAACGCCGCATCGAGGTTAGAAAGAGGTTCATCAAGCAAGAACACGCGTGGCTCAGCCACCAGCGTACGGCCAATCGCCACGCGCTGACGTTGTCCGCCAGAAAGGGCTTTCGGGCGACGGTCGAGCAGGTGCGCAAGCTGCAGGGTTTCAGAAACCTGATTGACCCGCTGATTAATTTCGTCTTTTTTAGCACCGGCCAGCTTCAGTCCGAAGGACATGTTTTCTGCCACGGACAGATGTGGGTAGAGCGCATATGACTGGAACACCATCCCGATGCCGCGTTCAGCGGGCGGCACTTCATTCATTCGCTTTTCGCCAATAAACAAATCACCACTGGTAACGGTTTCCAGGCCAGCAATCATCCGCAGTAAGGTGGATTTACCGCAGCCTGACGGCCCGACAAAAACCACGAACTCACCTTCCTGGATATCCAGGTTGATATCTTTCGATACCACCACATCGCCCCAGGCTTTTGTGACGTTCCGCAGCTGTACGCTTGCCATGCACTACTCCCTTTATTACTACCGGTAAATCAAGATGTGTCGGACTATGAAGGATTCGTACATTGTGTGAATCCTCCACCCCCACGGTTTTTTATGGGGGAGGAGGCGGGAGGATGAGGGAGGGGTTTCTGCAACCGGTTGCAGGCGCCTCGGGAGATTTTCGTGATCTTGGTTTCAAATTTCCGCGACCTTTTGTGTGCGCCAGAACACATAACTGACAGTTATGCAAAGTAGATCACAGTTAACAGGGGTGGGGCGTAGACCGAGGGAGGATGAGAAGCGCTTGCCATCTCCGCAGACTGGCATCGTCAAATTGTTCTACCTATACCCTATAGCATTCAAGCTGCGGCCAGGCGGCCAGGAAGGGGATCCCGATGAGCTGACTGAAGTCAGTGATTCGGGTGAGCTTCTGCAGCCAACACCGCTGTAGCCTGAAGGATGACGGGTATCGCACAAACCACCACTCAAAAGGATGGGACACATGAAAATTAAAAACGGCGCCCGCATTCTCGCCTTGTCAGCTTTGACGACGATGATGTTTTCCGCCTCTGCACTGGCAAAAATTGAAGAAGGTAAACTGGTCATCTGGATTAACGGCGACAAGGGCTACAACGGCCTTGCTGAAGTCGGTAAGAAATTTGAAAAGGATACCGGCATCGCTGTGACCATCGAGCATCCGGACAAGCTGGAAGAGAAATTCCCGCAGGTCGCGGCAACGGGCGATGGTCCGGACATTATTTTCTGGGCTCATGACCGTTTTGGTGGTTACGCGCAATCAGGCCTGCTGGCTGAAATCACGCCGGACAAAGCTTTCCAGGACAAACTCTATCCGTTTACCTGGGACGCGGTTCGCTATAACGGCAAGCTGATTGCTTATCCGGTAGCGGTTGAAGCGCTCT
>DALYUA010000413.1:0-3305 GCA_031993245.1 Buttiauxella sp.
AAACAAAGAATTATATCTTCTGGTGTACCCCAAACACCCGAAAACCACGCTTTTCAGGTGTTTGTCATCAAGCTGAAAAATCCGCCCTTGTGGCGGATTTTTTATGTCTTTAATTCACCTCAGCGCGACTTAATCTCAAAGATATCGCTCTGCAGATGATTATAGTCCACCTTCTTAAGCTTAAAGTTGGTAATCCAGGCCGGACCTGCTTTTTGCTCAGAAATAAATTTGTATTTCATCGCCAGCTCTTTGGTTTTAATACCAGTCCAGTCAGAGAAGAAGTTAAGAAAATCGTTGGCCGAACGGCGCGCTTTTATCAGGCGATGCTCTTTATCGTCGCTGGAGAGCACCATAAAGGGCACCTGGAAGTTCTGCTGGAACTCATCATCGTGCGCCAGATACTGTACTTTGGTGCCGCGTTCTTTAAAGGCCAGACCATGATCTGAGAAATAGACCATCGAGAAAGTCTCACCGGTGTTCTGCAACTGCTGATAAAGCTGCTGAAGAAGATCGTCAGTTTGCTTCATGCTGTAGATATAGCAGGAGGTTTCTTTCGACTGCACAAACTCCTCGTACTTCCCTTGCGTACGGTCGCATGCCTGCGGGTGTGAGCCCATTAAGTGCAGGACGATCAGTTGCGGCGTGGTGCGACGGGTGGAAAACACCTGGGCCGTCATCTTCAGTAGCGCTTCATCGCGGGTATTTTTATCCGCTTCAAAATCGCCGCTTTTCAGGAACTGCGCTTCATCGGCACGCTTTGCGATGCTGGCTATTGCGGTATCGTATTCGCCAATCTGCCCCTGGTTTGAGAACCACCACGTCTGAAAGCCGGCGCGATTGGCGAGCGTTACAATATTATCCTGGTACTGCGGCTTTCCGTCGATAACGCGGTTAAGCGTCATGCCCAGCGATTTCTGCGTGGAGCCGCTTGCCGAAATGTAGTCGGTAAATAAGTTACCGTTAACCGAGCTGGCAAAAGGCGTGTTGTGCCAGTGGCCGCCAAAAGCGCCAAGCGCATCGCGGCGCGCGCTTTCGCCAATCACAACAACATAGGTGTGATACTTCGGTTTGACCGCCAGCACATGCCAGGTATCTTTCATTTTTGCAAACTCCTGCATACGAGTTTGCTCGTCAAGCACTTCCTGGTTATTCACCACCACGTCTTTGACGAAGCGAAATACCGGATAGCCCGTATCTTTAAATTTAAAAACGCCACCGTGAGCAAGGTTCTGCACCGGCGCGACGAAAAAGCACGCCAGGCTTATTGCCAGGCAGCCATTGTCGAAGTGGCTCCAGCCTCTTTTCGCCGTGGCTTTGCGGCGCACGGCTATATAGCCCAGCGCCAGAATAAACACCGACACCAGATAGCTGTACCACGGGAAGATAGTCATTATCTCCGTGGATTCTTCGAAGTTGGTTGAATGCAGCGCCAGCAAGGTATTGAAGTTAGGCGCGCCGTAAGCCTGCCCGAAAGGGAAATACATCGCTGCCAGCAGGCTGCAAAGCGCAATCATGCCTTTCTGGAAACGCGGAGCGCGACGCCCAAGCAACAGCAACACGCAGCCAAAAGCGACCGCATAAAGCAGGCTGAATTGATAACCTAAAGCAAAGTTAATAAGCAGCGATTGCAGAAAGTAAAAAGCTGTCCACGGGTTGAGCGCAACACCGCGAGACGTGAGGGTATCTTTAGCCGTTAAATTCATGTTTACCGAATCAACAAAACGCCATGCGAGAACCCTGGCGACAAGGGTCAAAAACCTGCCTGACAGACGGAAAAGAAGGGAGACGGAACCGCATCCGGAAGCCGCTTTATGTGCAGGGCTGCAAGAAGATAGAGCGCAACGTAGAGAAGATCAACAGATAACCAGAGCGTGTTTTGCGAGGCGGATTGCAAATCGGGCAGTTTGTGTGGTTAAAGCGCGGGAAGCGTGCGTATCAGCGGAAATAATAGAAAACAGTTGTTACAAAAAGATGACGCAGAAGGGCAGAAATATTCTGGCTGAAGGAAGGCAGGGCGAATGCCTACGGCTTCGGTTCTTCGCCCTGCTTAGGTTTGCCGGAAACCCAGTCACACAGCATGTTGAGCAGCATTAACCGCACCTGGAAAGGGGAGTGAGTAAACACGCTTATGCACCTCTTAAATTCACTCATAAAAAAATCCTCCTCGTAACTTCTGCCGCCTTTAATCCGTTAAGAGCTGACTGCATTACATACAGGTATAGCACAGGCTATATTATATAGCTATTGCTATGCCGTTAAATTTTTGTGGATAGGTGGAGGTGGTTTACAATGGGCGCTTTCGCCGACGAAGAACGATGTCGCGCCACTGTATGAGGAAGCTCCATGAGCCGTCAGGCAGATCAAAAGAACAGCAAAAAAGTGACGCAGCTCCTTAACGTTGAAGAGCATGTCGAAGGTTTTCGTCAGGTGCGAGAGGCGCATCGCCGTGAATTAATTGATGATTATGTCGAACTGATCTCCGACCTTATTCGCGAAGTCGGGGAAGTGCGCCAGGTAGATATGGCCGCGCGTCTGGGGGTATCGCAGCCGACGGTAGCTAAAATGCTTAAGCGTCTGGCGACGCTTGGCCTGATTGAACAGATCCCCTGGCGAGGCGTTTTCCTTACGCCGGAAGGGGAAAAGCAGGCGCAGCTCAGCCGCGAACGCCATCAGATTGTGGAAAACTTTTTTCTGGCGTTAGGGATTAGCCCGGAAACAGCACGCATTGATGCCGAAGGCGTGGAACATCACGTCAGCGAAGAAACGCTGGAAGCTTTCCGTCACTTTACCCGGCAGAATGGTGTTGATCGATAAATGTTGAAAACGCTGGTCCGGCCGTTTTTGCACGATCGTTTCCTTCATTTATTACTGATTATCGGCGCGGGGTGCTCTCTGGCAGTTCCCTTTCGTCCAGGCTTGTGGGCTGCTGCTATCGACTGGCATACCATCATTACCCTGGCGGGATTGATGATGCTGACCAAAGGCGTGGAGCTGAGCGGCTATTTTGACGTACTGGGCCGCCGGATGGTGAAGCGCTTTGGCAGTGAACGACAGCTGGCGATGTTTATGATCGGCGCGTCGGCGCTGCTTTCAACTTTTCTCACCAATGATGTGGCGCTGTTTATTATCGTACCGCTGACCATCACGCTCAGGAAACTCTGCTCAATTCCGGTGAACCGGCTGATTATCTTTGAGGCGCTGGCGGTAAACGCCGGTTCGCTTCTCACGCCAATCGGCAATCCGCAAAATATCCTGCTGTGGGGGCGCTCGGGCCTTTCGTTCGCCGCCTTTAGCTGGCAAATGGC
>DALYUA010000414.1:0-3304 GCA_031993245.1 Buttiauxella sp.
CCCATCGCCTGCGCCAGCGCGGTAAAGTCCGGCGTATGCAGTTCGTTGTAATACTGACGGCCGCCAAAGTATTTATCCTGAATGCCTCGCATCACGCCGTAGCCGCCGTCATTCATCACCAGCAGCGTAACGTTGGCCCGCTCCTGGGCAAGGGTCGCCAGTTCGCCTAAGTTCAGCGACAGGCCGCCGTCTCCGACCAGACCGATAACTTTCTTATCCGGCCTGGCAAGCGCGGTACCAATCGCCATCGGCAGCCCCATCCCAATGGCGCCAGCCAGAGAGTGAATATTGCCGAGCGGGTTAGTTGCCCGGAACAGGCGGCTGCCCCACAGGCTGCCGGATACGGTGATATCACGAACCAGAATGCCGTCCTGCGGCAGGGCGTTTTCGATAGCGTCGTTTAAGGCTGCATAAGCGCCACACTGCGCACGTAATGCGGCTTCGGCCTGTTCAATTCCCGTCGCTATAGCTGTATCCCAGGCAGTATCGACCCAGGGTTTACCCACGATTCTGTCGGCCAGCGCCGTCAGTATGCTGTCGCAGTCGCCGGTGTACATCGCGTCCATCACATAGTTACGGCTTGCCGCCGCCGGGTCGATATCAATCTGAACGCGCGGCTGCGGCAATGTCAGCGTCCAGGAACGCGTTTCATTGCTGCGCAAACGCGATCCCGCCACCAGCGTTAAATCACACTGCTCCAGCAGCGCCTCAATGGAAGGAGAATTGTGGAAGGCGCGCAGGCTGCGCGGGTGGCTGTCCGGTAAAATACCGCGCCCGTGGGTGCTGGAAACTACCGTTACTCCCGCGTCCGCAAGGCGTTTGACCGCGTTCTGACAGCGTAATGCGCCGCCGCCGATCCACAGCAGCGGGCGCCGGGCCTGCTGCAACTGCTGCCAGAGCGTTTCAATATCCGGCATTTTACTTTCCGATGGAGCAACAGGCGCGGTCACCAGCGAAAGCGGGATCTTCGCGCTCTGGATATCAATCGGGATCTCGACGGAAACCGGCCCGCAAGGCGGCGTCTGCGCTTCCTGAATCGCACGGTGCAAAATGGCGATAGCCTGATTCGGGCTGTTCACGCGATACGCACGGCGCGAGCTGGCGCGCAAAAAGCCTAACTGATCGCGAGTTTCGTGGATAAACCCGGTATCCGCATCCAGCCAGGCTTTCTCAACCTGACCGGTTAAATGCAGCAAAGGCGTACCGGCATTCATCGCTTCAACCAGCGCGCCAACGGCGTTGCCCGCCCCCGCGCCGGTGCTGGTCAACGCCACACCCAGCCCGGAGAAACGTCCGTGCGCATCCGCCATGGTCACGGCTCCGGCCTCGCCGCGTGACGGCACGAAGCGCATCCTGCCCCGCTGCCCCACCGCATCCGCAATCGGTAAATTGTGAATAGAGATCACGCCAAACAAGGTGTCCACGCCATAGCTTTCCAGCGTGCGGGCGATCGCATCGCCCACGGTAATCATTTCGCTCATCATCAGCCCTTAAAAGTTATTAGTCGCACCAGCGGCTTACGGACGACCCGGTCGCCAGGTATATGCTTTTTTGCTGCATCCAGGCTTTCAGTCCCTGAATCCCCTTTTCACGACCCAGGCCGCTTGCTTTAAATCCGCCAAAAGGCGTTGAAATAGAGAACACTTTGTAGGTATTAATCCACACCGTGCCGGCTTCCAGCCTGTCGGCCAGGCGCAGAGCACGGGCGGTATCGCGCGTCCACAGCCCCGCAGCCAGCCCGTAAACAGAATCGTTCGCCTCATGAATAAGCTGCTGCTCATCGTCGAAAGCCATCGCCACCAGCACCGGCCCGAAGATCTCTTCCTGGCAAACGCGAGCCTGATTGGTTAAGCCTTCAATAATGGTGGGCTGGAACCAGTAACCTTCGGCAAAAATGGGATCGGCAGGAATTTCGCCGCCGCAAAGCACCTGGCCGCCCTCTTCCTGCGCCAGCTCGACGTAGCGCATCACCTGCTCGCGGTGAGCGGCTGAGATAAGCGGGCCGATATGCGTGCCCTGTTGTAATGGATGCCCCAGACGCAGGCCACGGGTTAGCTCAAGCAGGCGGGTCATCAACGGCTGGTAAACGCTGCGGTGGATAAACAATCGCGACCCGGCGATGCACGCCTGCCCGCCCGAACTAAATATGCCGTAGCAAATCCCGCGCGCCGCCTGCTCGATGTCAGCATCCTCCAGCACGATAGTCGGGGATTTCCCCCCCAGCTCCAGCGATACAGGGATCAGTTTTTCTGCCGCGACATGCGCCAGATGGCGACCCGTGCGGGTTCCCCCGGTAAACGAAATTTTTCGTACTAGAGGATGGCGGGCCAGCGCGTCGCCAACAATTGGGCCTTTGCCCGGCAGCACGCTCAGCAAACCTGCGGGCAACCCGGCTTCCTCAAACAAACTTGCCAGCTCCAGCGCCATCAGCGGCGTGGCTTCCGCAGGTTTAAGGATGACGGCGTTACCGGCGGCCAGCGCAGGCGCGATTTTTTGCATCTCGCTGGCTATCGGCGAATTCCACGGCGTAATCGCGGCGACCACGCCCAGCGGCTGGTAACGACTTAATGTCATAATGTCGCTGTGACGGGCGGTGGGCAGCTCGCCTTCCTGAAGCTCGCAGGCTGAAGCATAGTAATGGGCCGTTGCCGCCGCGCTCGCTACCAGCCCTCTCGCTTCCGCCAGCGGTTTGCCATTATCCAGCGTTTGCTGTTCGGCCAGGCGCTCAAGGCGGAACTGAATCAAGTCACCCACGCGGCGCAAAACCGTGGCGCGCTGATGAGGTAAAAGATCGCGCCAGGACGGGTCGCGCCATGCCTGCTCGGCACGCTCGACCGCGAGATCTACATCCTCCACGCTCGCAGCATGTAGCGTCGCATTCAGCGAGCCGTCCGCCGGAAAGTGGCTGTACATCAGCTCGCCGCCGCCCTGCCGCCATTCGCCGCCGATAAAAATATTTAGCTTTTCCATAGGATTCCCTTACTCTTCGGCCAGTTGACGACAGGCGCGCACCGCGCTTAATGCCGCGAGCGTGGAGGTTTTTGGATTTGTGCTCAGCGGCAAGCCGTTTAGCTCAAGCTGGAACTCGCCAAACAGCCCGCAGACGTGCAGCCGGTGCGTATTGCGGCGCGTGGCAGGATCGACCATCAACTGCACGCGGGTATCGTCCATACCCACGCCGCCCAGGGCGATTGTCGCCGCCACGTTGGCGTTCGCCGGAAACAGCCGGGCCGCCTCACGGGCGCTGCCCTCGAAGAAAATTTGCTCCTGCACCACGTTGTCTAAATCGACCAGCCGCTCGGCG